>CAZOOE010000006.1:0-36502 GCA_964581275.1 uncultured Clostridia bacterium | reverse complement strand
TTCGCGAATCGCGACTGATTCTAGTTCCAGCACCACGCGTGATGCGCGGCGATTGTCCACCATTTACCGCGACCCTCAGGATGTTCGCACCGTTATTCACCTTGCGCGCACCGGCATCGTTCTCACTCTCTTGCTGCTCATAAGCATTGTCGGCAATTTCTATCAGTACTATCGCAGGCCAGACCGCATCGTCGTTGATAAATCCAGTGGCCGCGTCGTCGAAATTAACGATCGCGAATACGGCGAAACTGAAGCCGTCCAATTCGGCCCTGAGCATCTGACTGATGCCGACAAGAAGTACATCGCTTCAGAGTTCGTTCGCTCCCTCTATCAAATCGACCCTGCCACCAGGTCTAAAGACATCGAGCGCGCGCTCAGGATGATGCTTCCCGATTCTGCTTTGAAATTCGCGCGCTACTTGAAGCAGGACAACATACTCGATAAGCAGCTCCAAGAAAGCTGGCAAGGGACTTGGACCGCCCAAGACATCACCGTCGATGCCAAAGACCGCTACACCATCAGGGTTCTAGGTCGCCAAGACATCCATCGACTGGACAACGGCGTCACGCTTGATGAACCTCGCCAGCTCAGTCTTTCACTCAAGCTCATTGCAGACCCTAAAGGCAGGGCGGACCGCAATCTCCGCTCAGGCTTTCTCATTTCCAGTTTTGATTACAAGGAAATCCAGTAGAACCGAAAAGGAGATTTATGCATTCCGCCAAGGCCGCATCGATCCTGATCCTTCTAACGATCATTGCTTCTCCAACTCATGCGCATTCACACAAAGCGAAGGCGCAGGTTAACGCTCCACCCACTCAAGGAGAGGCTTCTGAGTCGCCGGCTTCCGCTCCCAAGACGCCAGCGAACAAAGGCAAATCGCAGAGGTTCAAACACTCGCCACTGCGACGAAGTAGTACCGATGATCTTTCGCTGCCGGCAGTCTCCCTCGTCTCTGTAACTCCGGAATATCTTTCGGGCGAGGCCAATGTCACGGTCAAAGGAAACGAGAATCCCATCATCCGTCTTGGCCTTGCAACGTCCGGCGTGACTCTTGTGGAGTTCCCGGCCGCCGACAGATTTTTCGCCCTCCATCCGGGCAACTCTGAGATGGTCACGATTGATGAGTCGCCTACAAAACAAAACGATCACTTTTTCATCTTCAGAGCAGGAAGTAACTTTGTTTCACCTCCCGCGGCGAGCTCGTCCACGGGTCCCGCTGCCTCCATCATTGCGCAAATGCGTTCGGGGATGGTCGTCACTTTTCTCATTTATCCAGTCCGAGAACTTTCACAAATGGCGCATCGCGTAGTCATTCTGTATGACCGCGTTGCGGTGGTAGCTGCGAGACGTGCCGCTGGACTTGCCGTCAACCTCGAAGAGAAAGAACAGGAACAACAGGAGCGGTCGATAAGGATTGCCCCCGAGGCTGAGCGCTCAAGCAGCTCAACGCAGTTCCGCAGCGCCGATGCCAATCCTGAGCTTCGACCCCGACCCGTAGAACCCGTTCGGCTGACCGACCTGCCTGATAACAACGACTCAATCATCAAAGGTTCCTCAAGCGTTAGCTCTCAACAGTCCCCGAGCTCCACCTCCAATACGAAGCCCGACCGTGACTTTGGAGCTGAGGCGCGCAAGGCCCTGAAGCTTGCTATCACAACGTCAAAGCCTAAGAAGTGGACGCCGGCCGTGCATGGTCTATCCATCGCCACTTCCATTCCCAAAGACTTCAATGACAAAGACGGCTCAGCCATTGTCATCGTCGCTGTTTCCAATATTCTCCCGGAGCCGCTAAGGATCGTGCCCGGCCAGCCTGACCTCGCTATTGAAACTCGCGATGACCAGGGGAAAAAGACTCTCCTGGTCGAGCAAATCAAGCCGCTCCATGTTGAGTCTTCAGGGCTCGGCGACTCAATTCCCGCCGGCGCGACTCTCTATTACGCGATTGTCTATCGTCGACCCGTGCTCGGCGTTCGCCAGCATCTACGCGTCACCGTGGGTCAGATAAATGCGGCCGATGACCCAGCGGTCGCTGATCTCACAACGTCAACTAGATGAAGCTTGAGTACCGATAAGGAGATGAGATGAACCGCAATCAGGATGATGATCTAAACACGCAATCGAGAGATGCTGAGCTTGACCAGAATACCGAACGTGCCGCGCCTTCCGGCGAGCGCGGGACCGACCCACATTCCGCATCCGATCGGATAACCCTTCAAGAAACAGATGCAAATCGAGTCTCGCCACTTCAGGAATTCGACGAGCAGGCACATCATCATCGCGATCCCGGGTCTCCTGCCGACGAGACGGATGACGCTGAGCTATCAACTCACTTCGGCGCGCGCGTGCCTCCGAAGAGAAGTAAGCACAAGCGCCGTCTTATCTCAGCGGTCGCGCTTCTATTTATCTCCATCGGTTGCGTCCTCGCTCTTTACTACACTTTCAGTCCGTCTCGCTCGGTGAAGATTGACGTCAAAACGAAACAGCCCGCTCAAGCCCAGGACGCAACCGCCAAATCCGATAAAGCTCCAGATGAGGTTACCGCCGAGGCAATCGCCGAAGTGAGGAGCGCTATATCGAATCCCTCCGCTGCTACATCACCTTCCACCTCTGCCTCTGTTCTTCCGCGCGGCGCACAGAATCTCAACGCGCCCATGAGTTCCACCGTTCTTCCGCCCGATATATCCGAGACGCCAGCCGATAGCAAACAGTATGAAGCATCAGCGCGCGAGGAGAGCAGACGGAACCGAGAGCGATCCATACGTTTCTCAATCGATGGTGATCAACCCTCCGCCCGCAAAGCCAGTCTCGACTCACACACGACCGATGCCCCCTCTATGCGAGAGGACAAAAGGCTGTCGGACACGTCGGGGCTCACAACGCAAGAAGCGTCGCACACTTCACGGCCGAGTTTCTTCGCTAATGCTTCGCGCAAGCTCTCTACAAAACCATCGGTCGCCCCGATCGTCCTGCCAAGCTTCGGCTCGATTCTTCCTGTTCGCACCCTTGGGAAAATCTACACGCTTCGCGCTGGGTCATCGATCCGCCTTGAGCTTACTCGATACGTTTCCGGTGAAGGCTGGTCTCTCTCAAAAGGCACCGTCCTCATCGGTCAGGTTCGTGGCAGCGAGCGCGATCGCGCTTTCATCGCTATTACCGGTTTCATCGACCCCTCACGAGATCGCTTCGTCACCCTCAACGGCGAAATCCTTGGTGATGATGGCGGCTCGGGTATTCGCGGTGAGTTCCACAAACTATCCAGCGGCTGGTCTCGCGCTTTCGCCAGAGTCGCTTCGAGCGCCGTCAACGTCGCTGGCGCTATTGCCGGCAGCCGCGTCAGCGGTCAGCCCGTCATCATCGCTGATGTTGGTTCGCGCACGATCAGTCCGTTCAGCGCTGAGGTTGATTCATCTCTCCTCAACCAGGCGCGCGGTTTTGTCGAGGTACCTGCGGGCACGTCAGGATTTGTCATGGTCACTACGCTCCCTGCTGATGTGAAAGGAGTAGATGCCGAACCCGACCATCTGGCCCAGTCCTCAAGCATCATTGCCACCGACGCCAATTCACCAAGCGCTCTGAGCCAAGAAGAACTCGCGCAGCTCTTCACTTCAGGGGACACAACACGCATCCGCGAAGCACTACCGCGCATGTCGCCTCAGATGCGCCGCATTGCGGAAAACGTCCTCGCAGAGTCTTCAGCGCGACAACCCGATCGAGAATAGCTTCGAACAAGAAGACGATGATCCCTCACAATCCAAACCTACCGACGATTGACCCCCGCTTGCTCGTCGACTCCGATGGACCTGACGCCCTCGCCGACCTTCTCGCCCAGACCGGCTACGTTATTCAGCGGCGAATGCTTATCGACCTCAAGCACGTTTTGCGCAGCGGCAAGCCCTGGCTTATCGAAGGTCCACGCGGCGGCGGTAAGACCGCACTTGGCGAAGCACTGGCGCAAGCCTGCAATCTCCCATGTTTCTACTTGCAAGGGATGCAGGGACTCACCCTTGATGACGTGCTCTACTGTTGGGATCGGGAAGGACAGAATCAATGGGTCCGCCAGGCCACTTCCTCCGGCAAATCACTCGCCGCCGCGCGCGCCGAGCAATGGTCCCGAGAGTACCTCGTACTCGGCGAAGCCCTGGGTGCTTTCGATCTCGCAGCCGGCTGCGACATCACCCCGATATTAATCATCGATGAGGCAGACAAGCTCCAAGAGCACATTGAAGACATGCTCCTTCAACTTCTCGGGCGTGGATGGGCGCATGTCCCACGCTTCGGCGACATCGGCATCCACGATACTGCAAAGTGGCCCGTCGTGATTCTTCTCTCGAATGATATCCGCCACGATCTCTCGCCGCCGCTACGCTCGCGATGTCTCTACAGTTGGCTTGAACCGCCCACACCGCGTGAAGAAGTTCGCATTCTTCGCGCTCGCGTTCCCGCTGCGTCAGCTCACTTGTTGGGAGATGTCGTGAAGATCATCAACTGCATTCGCGGAATCGGCGGAGTCACGGATAAGCCAGGACTGAGAGAAAGCATCGATCTTCTCACCGCGCTTTCAAACAACGAGTCCGTTAGGTGGACTGCTGAGTTTCTTGAAGAACATCTCTGTTTCCTTGGCAAGAGAGTGAAGGACCGCTCGAACCTTGAGAAGGGTGTCGCACGTTTGCTCCAGGCTATTCGCACGCCACACCCGGACATTGATAGCTGGGTTGAATCGGCCTGCGCAGAAGGAATTTCAATACTCGAGGAAACAGCATGAAGCAGACTCACATTGCGGCTCTGGCGCCTACGCGAAAACGCATGCTGCTTTTCGCCGCCGCAGCCGCTTTGATTCTTACCGTTATACTCGTCAATTATCTAGCACCTAGAAACGTTCCGTCTGTCGATCCGACCGTCTCGATCGAGCGCGGGCAGAACGACGACTCTTCCAGTTCGCGCGCCGCCAATGTCGCGCCAAACCTGCCCGACGATGGCGAGGTCTATCGCACCGCCGAGCGTCTTCGAGAAGCTTCAGCCGTTGCATTCGCTGCAGGTCTCTATATCGCGGGAGAACAAGTCAACCGGCGCTATCCTCAAAGCGCTGATTCTGTCGTCGCTGGTTTACGATCAGCCGGCCTGTTACCTCCAGGCATCACAGTCGATGGCCGCGCGATGCTCCACTCACATTTCGCAAGCGTACTACTTCGCTTCAGATCAGATCCTTTGGCGATTGAGGCGATCTCTGTACCGAATTCCCGCGAGGATGGACCTGCTCTCATGGTCCACATTCCTGGCTCCGGTCCTGATGGCGAGCGCGGATCTGTCTTTATTGCGGATCGACTCGGTGACATCAGTCTTCCAAGCCCGTTTGCTTCTATCTCCGACTGTGTGCGCGCCGGATGGATCGATCAGCCAATCAATCAAGCGGATACGCCTCAAGAGCAACAGCAGAAACTTCGCGCCTGGCTCGCCACGAGGCGTCCTCGGTAAGCGAGTTCTAAAGGAGCAACCCCTCTTCATGTCGCTACTGCACTACATTCAAGAATATGACGCCAAACATGGCATACCGCGGCCAATGACCGCGCCTCACCTGACGGCTTATCATGCCGCGCTGCACTGTCTTCGAACTGCCGCTGAGATGATCGGTCTCGTCCTATGCGGCGCACTCTCCGCCTATCTCATTTGGGTCACCGCAAATAATCTCAAGGCTGAATTCGAACTTCGTTTGATCTTTGTCGGTGGGATGCTGTTGGCCATCTCTTTGAGTCTGATCGAGGGTCTGCAACTACTGCTTCCCTACTATCGCCTCAAGCAGCGACTCACTCACGGTTCGGCGATGTGGGCTGATACGGCGTGGCTCAAGTCAGAAGGCTTCGCACAGGACTTCACGACCAGTCTAAGACCTGGAGAGCTACAGTTAGGTACACTTCCTACCGGTCACCAGCTAGTCTTGCCATCAGCTCACACTATGCGCCACGTTGCTATCTTCGGCCCGCCTGGCTCGGGCAAGTCTGCAACTTTCATCAGCACCTTCCTTCGAAACTGGGCCAGGTGCGGCTCAACGATCGTGCTTGATCCCAAAGGTGAGCTTTTCGAGCAGACAGCATCGCAATACAAACACGTTTATCGACTCGATCTAATTGACCCGCGCCAGTCGGATTACTGGAACTTTGTTCCCAAGTGCAAAGGCAACGCTGAACTCGCCCACCAAATCGCGAACATTATCGTAGGTACTCAACCAGCCACTAGATCCTCTGACTCGGAGACCTTCTGGCGTGATTCTGAAACCGCTGCACTGAGCGCAATTCTGCTTCACCTACCTCACATCGTTAACCACCCAACTCCGGCTATGATCAACGAATTCATTTCTCTTCGTTCAATCGATGTCCCCGAGGGCCAAACAGAATCACCGCTCACCAAAGAAATGAACGAATCGCGTGATGAACAGGTCGGCGTCTACTGGGGAGCCTTCACAAAGGCTAAGCGTGATCTTCAGGGCTCCATCTTGACCGGGGTTATCGCAAAGTGCCAATGCTTCACTACGCCGAACGTTCAACAAGTCACTTCCAGCTTCGCCGATGCAGGCTCTATCCCGCGAGCCGCCATCGATCTGAATATGTTGCGTAACCCGAGCACCGCTATCTACGTGGTGATACCCGAGGGCGACGCCGATCGCTACAGCGCGTTCCTCACTACTTTTTTCGGGCTCGCAATGAGCGTCCTTAGGACCCTCCCTGTGACCCCCAAGACTGTTCCGGCTCTCTTCATGTTCGATGAGGCTGGCAACATCCCCGTCCACGGGCTAAGAGAAATGCTCGGTGTAGGCCGGGGTCGCAAAGTGGCCGTGGTCCTCGCTTATCAGAATCTCGGTCAGGTCTATGCTCATTATGGTCCCGATGGCGCCGACGCCGTCCTCGGATCCATCAACACGATGGTCTTCTTGCCTGGCTTGGATCAGCGAACGACGACATTTGCAGCGTCGCGTGTCGGAAAGAGTACAGTTCTCCAGCACACGACTATAGACGCAACGGGCACGCAAAACGACGCCGAGCGCCTCGCCGAAACCAAACGCGATCTTATTGACCCCGCGGAGTTACGTCAATTGGTTCGACACAAACAGGCGGTCGCCATCATCGATACCGCTCCACCTATCAAGTTCTCTTACCCTCCGCTAATGCAGGCGGCGCCGGATGTACTCTCCCGCGCCGACTACAAGGGGGTACCGCGCGTCATCGGTTTCAAGAGAGCCGAGACGCAAGACAAGTCTCTGGAAATGAGTCCACTAGAACCTCAAGGCTCTCAAGGTAGTGTTGGTGAGCCCACAATCATCAAAGAGCGGCAGCGCACTAGGCAAAGAAAAGCAGAGCCCGCCAGACGAAAGCAGGCTACGGACAGTCTACCCTTCGACCCGCAATCATAGGAGGCAGAGGGATGCCATCAGCCGAAGAAAAAACCAGAGTCCGTTTCACCTATGTCTTTCTGGGCTTCTGGATTTTGGCTGCAATCGGTTCTTACCTGTACGCTCTCTGGGCCGCCTCTCAACAAGAGAAGGCATTGCAGCCCAAATCGGCGGTTGACCAGATAGTCAAGGCGCTCAGGACCTATCATCACCAGGCAGGCCGATTCCCGCAAAGCTTCGTTGAACTCGAAGCGCGCGTCTGGCGGCACAATAATCCACCAAGCTTCGGCGACGACGGACGTAGCCTCTCTATGGCCAACTATTACTACCTCTACTATCTGGTCGATTCGGGCACTTGCACTCTGTGGGTAATACCGATCAACAAACGAAGAGAAGAAGGCTCGACATTCTTTCTCGCGTTATCTACCGAGACAGTTCGCCGCTGGAAGGGAGCGCCTCTCGCGCTCGACGAGATCAAGCGTCTGCCAGCGGTTCCCGATCCGGCCCAACTGGCACTACTGGGTTTGACCGAGCAGCCAATACAGCCGCCCTCACGCAATGGCCGCAAGGCGTCCATTGCTGGGAATTGATGATGAGAATCAGAACGATGAACCATTACAAGAACCGGTCCGCCGTGCGGACCGATAACCCCCTAAAGCTCGCCGTGTGGCTCGCACTCAATCAGCTTTCTCAGGGGATCGGACTCGCAGAAGCGGTCCACTTTGCCAAATATCACAATGTCACCTGTGCAGCCATTGAGGCCGAGCTATTGAAGAGCCGTACACGCTCGTCATTGCTCTGAAGCGCCCATGTTGAATTTACCCTGAGCGCTACGAAACAGGATTTCTTAGATTTGATCGCCTGCGGTAACAACGCCGGTTTTTTTCAGTATTGACCGCGATATCGGAAGGTGCGCAGGTGAGTTCAGGCACGTTAAACCTTAGTTTGTCAGATTCTTTGCAAATTGCGAGTGCGCTCGTGGCGGGCTGCCAGGGTCATGCGATCGTCGAACGAAAGCCGCCACCACAGTGTCGAGAAGCGAACTTGCCTGTGCCGGACTTCGAACAGCATCAGGGATTCTTTGTGCTCCCCCCATGGCGCGACTGGCGGACGGACGAAGTGCTCGCTGGATTCCACTTGAACGAACGGCAGTTGCAGAGCATGCAGACCATTGCTTACTTGAAGTCAACCAGTGTCATAATCAAAAATGGGAAATGGATCGATTTACACTCGCGTGCTGAACAAAGGCGGGCCTGGTCTTCGCCGCCCTGCGGATGCCTTGTGACGCGCGCCAATTTTGTTAAGGGCTTCGGAATGGGCGGAAAGAGTCCTTCTGGCTAACACATCGAGAATTGATATCAAGTCGTGCGGACGAAGCCATTCAGCAAGATGACATTAACAAAACCACAAAGGTCGTAGATGCTTTTGAACTATACGGAAGGAATCTTCTAGATAAAAGTGTTATGAAGTCTTCTGTCGAATTCATGTTAAGCCGAACCCGAATTCCGACGACTCGACCATGCGACACGAGGACGCAGCCATCTCTACCCGCAGTAGCTTAGGATCAGGCTCCTATGGAGGGACTAATGAAACGAACGTCGATCATCGCTGCGCTCGTGCTGTCGGCTGTCTCGAGCGCCATCGCGCAGCAGCAGAGCGCACAGACACGAGATGCGGCGAGTACCGAGCAGGCCGTGCAGCAGCAGGATCAGGTGCGGATTCGCGCGCAGATCACCGCCGACACCATCGCGCTTCGCCGGATCTATGCCGATGACTTTCTCGGCATCGGACCGACCGGTGTCGTACGCAACAAGGCAGAGGTCATCGCTGACTTCACAACGCATGCGCTAACGTACCAATCCATTACCACCGCCGAGGTTCGCGTGCGCGTGTATGGAAATACCGCGGTGGAAACCGGTCGCTCCACGATGGTCGGACAGGACAGGGGCAAGGACGTCCCGCGCGAAAATCGTTTCACGCGCGTCTGGGTCATGACGGACGGGAGGTGGCAGCTTGTGGCTAATCACTATTCGCTGATGACCACGCAATAGAAATCATGGGGTTCTGGCAGAGGTTGCGGTACATCGAGCGTGAGCGCGAGGTCGCGCTCCTGCGCGGCCTAACAACGCGTTGCAGCGGACGCACTCGCGTGTCACGCCGCTTGCTGGTAAGGCGCAAGCGTCGCGCCACGCGGCGCGCCGCTGAACGCGAGCGTTCGACTGCTACACGCTCTATGCTGCAATGGGGAACTCTTGACAGCAACATGCGTTAGCTGTGCTATGAGACGTACCGTCTTAACGATATGTGTCCTCTACTACGTGATCGCGTCACCAGCGGGGTCTGCAGACAAAATGCGACGACAGGAACTCGCCGAAACCAAAGACCCGTCAGGCCGATTCGTCGCCTATGAGCAGTACGTCGAGGAATCCAAGCTGTGGCATTCGCTGCTTGAGTCGGTGCGACAGGAGGTGAACATAGGCCAAGGCGACGGATCCACGTTCCAACTCGTCTCGACGAACGCGTCTTTCGATGCCGAGGCGCACCACCCCGCCATTCCAAAGCGCGTCAAGATGGGCTTCGAGTACCGCCCGTGTCACCAGAGCGAACCGTGGACTCCGAAAGTGACACTGTATGCCGATGGACGATATGTCTGCGATATTGCGTTGCGCGGCGAGCTTTGCGCAGGCGGGCTAGGACGCGAGACGGAGTTCGGGACAGCCGACATTGCATTTGACGATTTCAGACGCTTTGCGCGGGCGAATACGATAGCAATGCGTGTAGACGACGTCGAGACAACGATCAATCCGAGTGCGGGACAGGCGTTTCGATGGTTCGTAGCTTGGCAGCTTGGCGAACCGTTGCCGGAGTCTCAGGCGACGCAGCCGAACTAGCGGTTGCCTGCGCACACAGAGTAGATCGCCACCTTTGCGAGCGGAGCCGCCTCAGCCGAGGTTTCGGCGATTGCTGACTGCCGTCAGCGCCGGCCGCCGAACCGTGGCGTTCGGCGCTTTCCGCTGCAACGTGACTATTTCAGTATGAATGACTCGCCACAATAGGAGTATCAATGCGCATCTCCAACCGCCTCCGCTTTTCGCTTTCCGTGTTGGTACTCACTTGTTTCGGTAACGTGTTCCCTATACCCGCGCAGAGTAGCTCGCCGCCGGCGGAGCAACTCATAGTTGCAGCTATGGGAGGAGATTTGGCGAAGGCTGAGGAGGCACTCGCACGCGGCGCATCGGTCGATGAGAGCGACAGTAATGGAACGACAGCGTTGATGTGGGCTGTGGTCAACGACCACACTAACATTGTCAACTTCTTGCTCGAGCGAGGTGCCAATGTGAACCTACGCGAGCAGGAGGGGGTCACGGCCTTGATGTGGGCTGCCGAAAACGGACGGTTCGACGCTGCCAAGGCACTCCTTGCTCACGGCGGAGTCGGCTTGATCGATGAAGTTCCCAAGGACGGCAAGACTGCGCTCATGCGCGCCGCTGAACACGGTTGGACAACCGTGTTGCAGGCGCTTATCGAGGCCGGGGCCAACGTTGACGTGCGCGACCAACTCGATCGTACACCTTTGATCGTCGGAGCATGGAAGAGCGAGGTCGTAAGGATGCTTATCTCAGCGGGTACGGACGTAAACGTTGCAGCGAATGATGGCCAAACAGCGCTAATGATTGCAGCACGAGTGGGCTACACAGAGACAGCGGATCTTCTTCTTAAGGCTGGCGCCGATGTCAACATTCGAGATCAAAAAGGCCATACTGCACTTATGTATGCGCAAGGGGCGCGGGCGTACACGATCTGGCGGATGCTGAGAACCGCCGGGGCGACGAGATAGATGTCGGGTACCGCGCCGAACTCTGTGCACCGGAGCGGCGCGTTTTGGCGGTTCATTACTCGGTCCTGATACTTTTAATGTTTCGGTATCAGCGCGCAGCCCGGTGATGCTGACGGTAGGGTGCTGCAACACAGCTAGTGAGACATTATGCCCGATAGAGAAGCGGGTTCGGAATCTCGGCATGGAATCACATCACCTGCGCTGAATTGAGATCCTGCGAAAGCGTCCGTTGAGGGTCGGTCTCAAACCAATGCCAAGACCTGTCTTCATCCGAGTCAGAAACAAGACAGCACGCACTCGCGTTACAAGCAACTGTGTACAGTGTCACCGCCAGCCTCCCGTGGCCGGGAGGGTTCGATGCGCGGAGTGCCTGGAATATAACTTACAAGCCAGCAGGAAATATCGAATGCGTTTGACAGCGGCAGGACTGTGCCGCTACTGCCGTCAAGAGACGCTCCAGCCTGGCCAGGGGCGCTGCACTAAATGTATGGCTCGCCACAAGGCGGCGGTGAACAAGGCAAAGCGTAAAGGCTTGTGTGGTAGCTGCCTTAAGAGGCCATGCAGGCGCGGAAGACTGCAATGCGCGGTTTGTCTTCGGGTGCAAATGCAATCGGACCGGCTGAGCTACCGCAAGCGTCTTGCAGTGGGGCTGTGCGTCTACTGCGGTAAGAAGCCGGCGGTTAAAGGTAAAGTGTTGTGTCTCGCGTGTGCACGACACAACAATGCGCGACAAGCCAAAGTGCGACAAACACGCGCTCAGCAAGGTCTATGCAACAACTGCGGCGCGCGGCCTCCGCTTAAAGGAGGGAAGCTTTGCGCTAAATGCCTCGCACGGATCGCAGCTCGCAGGGCTGAAAGAAGCATGGGGGTTGCTTAGGACTCTGAGTTCATGCCAGCGACTCGACTTCGAATCTTCATCAGCAGCGTGCAGAAAGAGTTCGCGCAGATCCGCAGCGACCTGAAAGCGTTTCTTCTCGGCGATGCGGTACTCCAGCGCTTTGTGACCGAGGTTTTTCTCTTCGAGGACCTTCCTGCCAGGGATCAGCGCGCCGACGAGGTCTATCTGACAGAAGTTGAGCGCTGCAACATCTACCTGGGCATCTTTGGGTATGAGTATGGCAATGAAGACACGGGTGGGGTGTCGCCCACCGAACACGAGTACAACCATGCGACGCGCCACGGGAAGACCCGGCTTGTGTATGTGTGGGGCTCGGACGAAAAGAAACGATCCCCGAAAGTGCGGCAGCTGGTCAGCAAGGCCAGTAGTGAGCTGATCCGCCGCCGCGTCGAAGATGTTAGTGCACTGACCGCCGAAGTTTACGCCAGTCTCGTTGAGTACTTGGACAAGCTCGGAGCCTTGCGTGTGCCGCCCTTCGATACCTCGGCGTGTGACGGCGCTACCCTTGCCAATCTCTCCCGCAAACGCATCGACTGGTTTCTTGAGACCGCCCGCCGCGAACGCGGCTTCCCGCTTCAAGCCAAGACGGAAACAAAGGCGCTGCTCACGCATCTCAATCTGCTCGACAACGGCAAGCCGACCAACGCAGCGATACTGCTGTTCGGATCAAACCCGCAGCGCTTTCATCGCCCGGCCGAGACCAAGTGCATACACTGTCACGGCACTGAATATCGCAGGCCCTTTGCTTCCTTGCAGGTATACGGCGGCGATGTCTTCGAGCAGGCCGATCAAGCACGCGATTTTGTGCTCGGTAAGATCAATCGGCCAGTCGGCACTCGCGCAGACAGCATAATGGCGCCGGCTACATACGAGCTGCCGCCGGACGCCGTTGGCGAGGCCATCGTTAATGCCATCGCGCACCGGGATTACAACAGCAATGCTTCGGTCGAAGTGCGCCTGTTCGCCGATCGGCTCGAAGTTTGGAATCCAGGCGCATTGCCGGGCACGCTTACGCTCGAGAGCCTGCGCCACGACCACGCCTCGGTCCCGAATAATCCATTGCTGGCGGAATCGCTTTACCTGACTCAATACATCGAGAGAGTGGGATCGGGCACCCAGGCGATGATTGCGCTGTGTCGCGACGCGAACTTGCCTGAACCGGACTTCGAACAGCGTCACGGCTTCTTTGTCCTTACGATCTGGCGGGACTGGCTGACCGACGAGGTGCTGGCGGGGTTCCATTTGAACGAACGGCAGTTACAGGCGATTCCTTACTTGAAGTCATCCGGTGTTATTACCAATGCGGATTACCAACGGATCGCGGGATCTTCCCAACGGACGGCGACGCGGGATCTTAATGAACTAGCTCAAAAAGGCCTGATCACGCCTGAAGGAAAGGGACGCGGGGCGCGATATCGGCTTTTGAGGAAACGCGCCATAAACGCGCCAAACGCGCCATCGGAGGACGTATGAGGTCCGATGTTTCAGCGAGGGCAAAACTCTGGGCGAACTCTATTTGATTACCTCCTCCGGCTTATGCGCCAGAAACACGCCAAATGCGCCAAATGACACATAAACTGCTCAACCCAAACTATTTAACACGAGCTCGACAAGGGGCGCGAAGCAATCGAGACGACAGGAGTTTGCACCCCTTCATCTTCCCTTAGCGGCTAGAGGGGAAACGCTTCTCAGCCAGGTCTATACCCACGGAAGACTTGACTCAGCGTTTCCTCTTTTTTTCCGCCAGAGAGTTGCTTGTAGCACGGAATCAAGGCTAATAACCTCTTCCTACCCACCCGCCCATCATTATTAATACCCGGCGCCCCGGCGAACCCATTCGGAACCACAAATAGAATCAACCCTCCGCGGCTCATTTTCCTCTCCGACAAATTCAGGTCAAGGGGCAAGACGAGTCGGCCCAACGGCCGCGCTTATTGAAGCTCCGCACCTTCCTTTCTTCATTCGCTGCCTAACTACGGGCCGACCCCTATGACCTGAATTTGTCTCCGCTACACATGGCCTCTATCGGGTTTGTTCTTAGTTTTTTAATTCCACAAAACCCTTTGGAGGTACGACATGAACCATGATGCAACCAATCAGCAAAAATGGAGCGACTTGTTAACGCAAGCCGTCACTCAACCCGGTTTGATCCTTAAAGCTTACTCTGCTTTTCATGGCTACAGCCTAGGCAATCAACTAGCCGCTCTGCTGCAATGCCACCGTCACGGTATCGAGCCAGGACCCATTGATACATATAAAGGATGGCTCGACAAAGACCGCCACGTCCGCAAAGGCGAAAAGGCTATCTGGCTCTGCATGCCTCTCACTCGCAAGAAGACCAACGGCGAGACAGGCGAAGACGAGCTTTACATAACCGCTTTCGTTTGGAAGCCACGATGGTTTGTACTGGCCCAGACCGATGGCGAGCCGGTACCAATGCCCGAGACTCCAGAATGGAACAAGGAACGCGCTCTTGCTGCACTTGGCATCGAGCAGATTCCGTTCACTCACACGAACGGCAACGTTCAGGGATACGCGCAGAAGTCGCAGGTAGCGATCTCGCCGCTTGCTGAACTCCCTCACAAGACTCTGTTTCACGAAGTCGCCCACGTTGTTTTGGGCCACACTGCGGAAGCTGACATCAGCGACTCTGAACAGACGCCGAAAAACCTAAGGGAAGTCGAAGCCGAAGCAGTAGCGCTACTCGTTTGTGAATCGCTTGGCTTGGGCTGTGCCGTATACTGCCGAGGCTACATTCAAACCTGGCTTGAAGGCGATGTGATCCCGGAGAAGTCAGCGCAGAAAATCTTCGGAGCAGCCGACCGCATTCTTAAGGCTGGCATCAATCATCAGGATGAGCGGACGCAATCAAACGCCAATCAGCCGTTGGCATGACCCTTGCACAACAAAGGCTGGGTGTTGCGAGCACCCAGCCCGACTTTCCGCCCCATTGACACGGGGAGAAAAGAGTTTCGACCAATGTCAACGTATCACGACCATTCTACCCATTCAACCTCTCTTGTTTCTTCACCCGACCACGCAGGGCAAGAGCAAGGGTTAGCGCACGGACAACTAATAACCCTTCGCGCGATAGCCCGCGTCAGAGGTCGAGACTGCGAACAATTTGTTAGATCCCGCTTCGGGTGTGCGCCCGAAGAACTCTCACGCGCGGAGGCAGCGGCCTGCATAAACGCACTGGCTGAACTTCTCGACGCTCAACCGCCAGGCCTTCACGCCTGCGCTTCACGTCAACAAACAAAGGAGAACAACAGCATGTCGAGCTTTAACAAAATCACAGTCGTTGGCTATCTGGGCAGAGCACCGGAACTGCGCTACACGCCGGAAGGCACACCCGTTTGCAACTTCTCGGTTGCCACTACGGAGAGGCGTAAAGACAAATCCGGTGAGCATCAGGAAACCACCACATGGTTTCAAGTCGCCCTCTTCGGTCGGCGCGCCGAGGTTGCTAACGAGTACCTGTCAAAAGGCAGCCACGTTTGGCTCGAAGGTCCACTGACCCTGAATCAATGGACCGACCGGGAAGGCGCAGCCCGCGTCAACCTGGAAGTCAGAGCCTCTGACATCAAATTCCTGTCTTCCTCAGCCGAGAAAGCCACAGCCGCAGCCGCCGCAGCGGAAGTGACCACTGAGGATGACGTAGCGTTCTAGCGGCAATCCACGGGCCAGTGTCGGGCACCGCGCTCGGCTCTGGCCCAAATTCTTCGCGGGTCCGCTTCTAGCGTACGCGGACCCGCGAGGGTAACGCCCGGCAGAGAACGCTATCCAATTCAGCGATGCGCTGGGCCGCGCGTCGCTGAGATTGTGTCAACGAGAAAGCAGCTTCGGAGGAAGAATCATGAACGACATAGTTGCGGAATTGGAGCACCGGCAACTTGGTCGAAGATCGCCATCTTCTGAAATAGCCGAGGCTTCAGTGATGCTCGATCTCTTTCAAGGCATTGGTGTCCAGTCGTTATCTCTCACGTTCACCGACGAAACTGGACTCAAAGTAGCTTTCAAGAGGAATAGGTCCGTTGAATTACTGCGCAGTGAACTGCCATCCTTATTATTTACTTCCTGCGAGAAGCGGCTGAACGTGATTGTGCGGCCGATTGCTGCAGGCACGCTATCGCTCATACAGCTTGATGATCTGAGTGGCTCTCAGCTTGATAGAGTAAGCCGGTTCTCTTTTCTCGTACTCGAAACGAGTCCAGAAAACTTTCAATGTTGGGTAGCTGTCACGGACGCCAGTCCCGAGACGATCCGCAGAGTTAAGAAAGCAGCCGGAGCCGACCTCAACGCGAGCGGAGCCACACGGCTCGCTGGTTCATACAACTTCAAATCAAAATACGCGCCCAACTATCCGCGCGTGCGGCTTCACTCCATTGCGCCACTGCACGCCGTCACAGTCAGTGAGCTTGATCGCGCTGGCTTGATCGCGCCAGAGGAGCACACGCCCCGCGCGCCGCGCCATGCTCCAACTAATCGCCGCGGACATCACTCGCTGGTGTGGCCCAGCTACGCACGCTGTCTGGCCGACGCGCCCGGTGCAAGAAATCATGAGGGCAAAGACCGCAGCGCAGCAGACTTCAACTTCTGCTTGATCTCTATAGATCGAGGCTGGTCCGTTGAAGCTACAGCAAACCAACTCATGGCTGAAAGCGAGAAGGCGAAGTCGACGGGATACAGCTACGCGTTGTTTACCGCAAAGCGAGCCGCCTCCGTTGTCAGCAGCAATCGTCGCTGAACACATCTCATCCTGTCGAAGATTGACACTTGAAAATTAGAGAGGAGTCATGAATGAAAAGTTACAGAGTAACCGCCACGTTCCCGGAGTTGCCGGCCGCTCATGCAGTACAGGAGGCTCGCGGCGAAGGTTCAAATTTATCGGTTGGCATCAAGCGCGCGCTCGATGCAATCCTGAATGAGCCTCATGTTAAAGGACGCCGAATCTCGACGCTAAAACTCTTTGTTAGGATCGAACAATTGGAAAAGATCTCGGGAAAGGACTCATAACTAGATAAGGGCCGGGCCTTGTACTTGCACTTATTACCCACCCCAGCCAAAGCTTCTTATGGGTCCTACATAGCTCGACAGTAAAACGGTCCGACTATTTAAGTATTGCGGTGCCGAAGAAGATAGATCGGCTGGGGTTGAACGATTCAAGTTGAGTGTTTCCTAAGATGATCAGCGAGATTGTTGGCCCACTGGTCCACGAATTCATCGACCGCATCGCTCTTGCCATGGTGTCTAGCGCTCAGACCGGCGATGGCAGCAATTGTTCCTAATGCTTCGACTGCATGGAATCTTAGCGCATATAGCTTTGCTATTTCTGCGATGTTTTTAAACATCTGAGCCAATAATGGTAGCAACCTGCTAATGTCTGCGTGGACTTTGGCGAATAGCTTGTCTGGAACCTCCTCAAGTACTCGCTTGACCTCGTTAGTGGAGGCATACTGCCTAATCATCTCGGCGGCAGCCATAGTGCCGGGTAGAGGCAGTGTGTTGTTTCCGTTTACAGTCAGTATCAACTCTTGATCTTTGTTGTTGGCGACATCGCACTGGTCATCAAATGGCGACGCTTCGAGATCGTAATCCGGATTGGTGAATAGATTGAGATACGCTTGCATCTGCTCTGGGTCGTGTGGCGGCAGCTGCAATTCCGGATGCTGCTTCGCAGCCCATTGATACTTAGTAACTAGAGCGAAGACATAATCCTCCTTCTCATCGCCTGATTGGCGGTTACCTGTAACTCTACTCTCAAACCGTCGCACGGCATCGATCAGGACCTTGCGGACAATGGGTACCGGTATATCAAAGCCAAAGCACCAAAGAACAAAGTTGATCTGTTTACCTTCTAAATTCGCGCCCAATATCTGATCGACGAGAACCGCCTGTTCAATCACTTTCGAATCGGTCCAGTAGTAAATCCTCCCTCGTCGACCTTGGCTGCGGGAGGCTAATGGAGGTAGATACCTTTTCTGACGCCAATCGGTAAGCACTCGCTTGCTCATCGGAATATCGACCTTCTCCAAAGCGTCGATAACATCCTCTTCTGTCAATAACATAGCGACACATTTTACAGCTTACATAGCTTACGTCGATAGGCGAAGCTGCCCTTTTGATATCTTAATCGCGACAGAAACAGTTCAGTCGGAGAAGGAGGTCATCCCATGCCGGGAAGGTATCGATTAATCGAGCGAGTGGGTTTCGGAGGGTACGGCGAAGTATGGCGCTCCGAAGACATGTTGAATCACAAAGAAGTGGCTCTAAAATTTCTTCACACGATTTCTCTTGAAAATCTGCAAGCTCTGCGGAGAGAGGCTGAGATGTACATTCAGGAGCAATCCAATCCGCATGTTCTAAGGCTGTTGGAATGGAACTTTAATGTCGGGAGTCCATTTCTCGTGTTGGAGTTCTGTCGATGGGGCACTCTCCGGTCTTGGGTTCCACGCAATTGGTATGATGTTGCGCGTGCTCTGCAATCTGTTGCGCTCGGCCTGGGATCAATCCATAACAAGGGCGGATTCCACCGAGACATCAAACCGGACAACCTTTTCCTCTCTGAAAGCCCGATCAGGAGGAAGTTCATCATCAAGATAGGAGACTTTGGCTTATGTCGTATCCCGCTCCCTCTGATGAATTCCTGGATGACCTGCACTGCTCAAGGAACGCCTGAGTACATGGCTCCTGAGTTATCCAGAGGTGCCAATTTCACTGCTAACGCAGACATTTACTCGCTGGGCATCACTGGGATAGAACTCATCACAGGTTCAAGGCGTCGTGAGTCGATTGAAAGGGTCTGGATTATTTCCAGTGATTTTCGGTCTCTCCTTTTGCAAATGACTAGCGAGGATCCTGACGAACGACCTGATGCGCGCGCAGTGGCGAACTGTATTGGCCGCTTCCTTCGAGAATATGACTGCACAGTTAAGACCGCATTCTCTGTCGGTGCGATCGTAGGCAGCCTATGGTTTTTGAGTACCCTGACAAAGAAGTAATCAGAACAACTAAGACTCTTGTGCTATACCCTCAAAGGTTTCGCAGCGGTAGGCTGGACAGGTGGGAGCGGAGGAAGACTTTGAGTTGGAGAATAAGCGGGTGTACACTAAAGCACCAACACGCCTTAAGCCACTGGCTTTATCATGGTGGCTCTCAGGAGATGCTCGGAATTGGACAATCAATTCTTCGAACACCCTATCCTTAACTCGCCCTACTCGTACCCTGTGCGGCACTGGGAGCTTGATAGCCAGGGCCAGCCCACACAAGAGATCATCGAGAGCCGTCGTATTGCAAAGTTCATAACGCCGATTCCGAAACCTAGAAAGCGCAAAGAACCGAAACAACAACAGATTGTTTTCGACGAAGGCCAAGGGCTCTCAACCGAACAGCAGCAGTACGACCCCACTCCTATCATAAATGATCTTCGGTACTACGTAGACCAGTGGCGCAGTCTACCGAATCCAGCCGACTGGCAAGTCACTCCCGAAACTGCTCGTCTGCTTCAGCATTGGCGGCATCACGATTTCAATGACATCCGGCCTTTCTTCTGTCAGATCGAGGCAGTTGAAACGGCCATCTGGTTGACAGAGGTCGCCCCGAACATTGGAAAGACCGGAAGAAAGTTTCTGGATCATCTCGTGAACGCCAACAACGATGCGAATCCGGAACTCATGCGGCTGGCGTTGAAACTGGCTACCGGCGCCGGCAAAACCACGGTGATGGCTATGCTGGTCGCCTGGCAAACTATCAACTTTGTTCGGCGCGCGCAAAGCAAGAAGTTCACCCGGGGCTTTCTGGTCGTCACACCAGGACTGACCATTAAGGATCGGCTACGCGTTTTGCAGCCCAATGATCCAGATAGCTATTACAAGGACCGCGAGCTGGTCCCTGGCGACATGCTCGACGATGTAGCGAAGGCGAAGATTGTTATCACCAACTACCACGCATTCAAACTTCGCGAACGTATGGAGCTTTCAAAAGGCGGTCGCTCGTTACTCCAGGGACGGGGTGAGGCGCTGAACACCCTTGAAACCGAAGGACAGATGCTTCAACGGGTGATGCCCGATCTCATGGGTTTGAAAAACATTATGGTGCTCAACGACGAGGCGCACCATTGCTACCGGGAGAAACCGGGCGAAGACGACGTTACTGATCTCAAAGGCGATGAGAAGGAAGAGGCGCAGAAGAACAACGAAGCCGCTCGTCTCTGGATCTCAGGCCTCGAAACCGTCACCCGCAAACTCGGTGTGACTCGCGTAATTGATTTATCCGCAACGCCATTTTTCCTTCGTGGCTCCGGCTATGCTGAAGGCACTCTCTTCCCTTGGACGATGAGCGACTTCTCGCTCATGGATGCGATCGAATGCGGGATCGTCAAGTTGCCGCGGGTGCCTGTGGCCGACAACATCCCCGGCGCCGAGATGCCGATGTATCGCAGTCTTTGGGAACACATAAGAAGCAAGATGCCCAAGAAGGGCAGGAGTAAGGCAAAAGCTCTCGATCCGCTCAGCATTCCGCCACAACTCCAAACCGCTTTGGAGGCTTTGTACGGACACTACGAAAAGACGTTCGAGTTGTGGAAGGACTCCGGCATTAGGGTTCCGCCATGCTTCATCGTGGTTTGCAACAACACATCGACATCAAAGCTCGTGTACGACTACATCTCAGGCTTCAATCGAGAGAACGAGGACGGTTCAACGTCGTTTGAAAACGGCCGATTGGCGCTGTTTCGCAACTTCGATGTTCACGGAAACGCGTATGGTCGGCCGCGCACTTTGCTGATCGACAGCGAGCAACTCGAGTCCGGTGATGCGCTCGATGATAAATTCCGTAGTATCGCTAGCGACGAGATTGACCGCTTCCGGCGCGAAATCGTCGAACGCACCGGAGACGTCCGTCAAGCTGAGAACCTCACGGATCAGGATCTTCTCCGCGAAGTCATGAATACCGTAGGCAAAGCAGGCCAGCTTGGCGATTCGGTTCGGTGCGTCGTTTCGGTTTCTATGCTCACCGAAGGTTGGGACGCCCAGAACGTCACACACGTCTTGGGCGTACGGGCATTCGGCACTCAGCTTCTTTGCGAGCAGGTGATCGGGCGAGCCTTGCGCCGGCAGTCCTATGATCTCAACGAAGACAACTTGTTCAACGTAGAATACGCCGACGTTCTTGGTATTCCATTCGACTTCACAAGCAAGCCGGTCGTCGCGCCGCCTCAGCCGCCGCGCGAAACGATTCAAGTCAAGGCAATTCGCCCTGAGCGTGACCATCTTGAGATCCGATTTCCGCGAGTCGCGGGCTATCGCGTCGAATTGCCCGAAGAGCGGCTCATTGCGGACTTCAACGACGATTCCATTTTAGAGCTCACCCCTGATCTTGTCGGCGCGACGGAAACCCGAAACTCCGGGATCATCGGTGAACAGGTTGATCTAAACCTGGTTCATACCGGCGACATCCGGCCGTCCCAGGTTGTCTACGAGTTGACGTCTCACCTGGTGCTGACGAAATGGCGCGATCCCGGAGAGGATCCTAAGCTCTATCTATTCGGTCAACTCAAGCGTATCGCACGCCAATGGCTCGACACGTGTCTCGTCTGCAAGGGCGGTACTTATCCAGCGCAACTCAAATACAAGACTCTCGCTGACATGGCGTGCGAACGAATCACCGCGGGGATCACGCGCGCGCTCTCAGATAAGCGCCCAATCAAAGCCGTCCTCGATCCTTACAACCCCGCTGGCTCAACTATCCACGTGAAGTTCAATACCTCGAAGACGGATCGATGGGAGACCGATTCGCGCCGTTGTCACATCAACTGGGTGATCCTCGACAGCGATTGGGAGGCCGAGTTCTGTCGTGTAGCCGAATCACATCCACGGGTGCAGGCTTATGTGAAGAATCACAACCTTGGCCTCGAAGTACCTTATCGTTACGGCTCCGAGATGCGAATCTACCGACCGGATTTCATCGTGCTTGTTGATGACGGACACGGCGAGAGCGATCCGTTGCACCTCATTGTCGAGATCAAAGGCTACCGTCGCGAAGATGCCAAAGAAAAGAAGACGACCATGGATGTCTACTGGGTCCCCGGTGTAAATAACCTGGGGACCTATGGCCGATGGGCCTTCGCGGAATTCACCGACGTCTATGACATCGGCATCGACTTCGAGGCGACCGTCGAAGGAGAGTTCAGCAAAATGATCGAGCAGGCAGTAAACCACTAAGCGCAAGGAAGCAATTCTATGTTTGACACAACGAGAGAAGACTTGAAAGACATCCTGCGCAAGGTCGATGAGGGCAGATTACAGCTCCCCGACTTTCAGCGTGACTATGTTTGGGGTGACGAAGATGTGACCAGCCTGATTGCATCTATCGCTAAAGGCTTTCCGGTCGGTGCGTTATTGACCCTTGAGTCGGGTGGCGAGGTTGAATTCAAACCTCGTCTGATCTCAGGTGTTCCGGCCAGGGACATTCGTCCCAGCGAGCTACTCCTCGATGGCCAGCAGAGAATGACATCCCTCTATCAAGCTATGTATGCCAAGGCTCCCGTTCGCACGCGCACGCCGCGCGGGCTGGAGATCGAGCGACACTACTACCTCGACATTAAGAAAGCGGTTGATAGCCCGGCGCAATTTGATGAGTCAATAGTCGGCGTACCGGCGGACAAGATTATTCGCACCAACTTTGGCAGAACCATTACGCTGGACGTTTCCACGCGCGAAGCGGAATTCGAACAAGACTTGTTCCCCTTGAACCAAGTCTTTGACAGCCGAGACTGGTTTTACGATTGGCGCGATTACTGGCGAGCAAAAGAGCGGGATGTGATGGATTTGGATCGCCGCTTCGTCCGGGGAGTTGTTGAATCAATCGAGCGTTACAAAATGCCGATCATTCGACTCGATCGGACTAACAGCCGAGAAGCTATCTGCCTGGTCTTTGAAAAGGTCAATGTAGGCGGAAAAAAACTGGATGCCTTTGAACTCGTCACCGCAATATATGCCTCCAGTAATTTTGATCTTCGCGAGGACTGGAATGGAACTCAGCAACCGGTAAGACCGGGACGACGGGCTCGAATGATTGGGTCGCCAAACCGTCGCGATGTGCTGACGCAAATTGCCAGTACTGATTTTCTTCAAGCGTGCACCTTGTTACACACACGGCAAGTCCGGAACGCCAAAGCTGCTCAGGGGCTCAAGGACAAGGAACTGCCCCAGGTGTCTTGTAAGCGTGACGCTTTGTTGGGTCTACCGTTGGATGCTTACCGAGAATACGCTAACGACGTGGAAGCGGGCTTCATTGAGGCGGGCGGATTCCTTAATGAGCTGAAGATTATTTGGCATAAGGATGTGCCCTATCCGCCCCTGATTGTAGGCCTCGCTTCTGTTTTCGCGATTCTTGGCCGCGATGCTCAGACTGCGGCAGCCAAGCAGCAGTTGGCGCAATGGTTCTGGTGTGTGACCCTTGGCGAACTTTACGGATCGAGTACGGAATCGAAGCTTGCTCGCGATGTACCTGAGCTAGTCGAATGGATACGCGCTCAGGGCGCCAGGCCCCGGTCTCTCGATGAGGCATTGTTTCAGCTCGATCGACTTCGTTCACTTCGCATTCGGATCTCGGCGGCTTACAAAGGTCTGAACGCTTTGCTCATGCGTCATGGTTGCCGTGACTTCATCACCGGCCGGGCCACCGATCTGATGACGTTCTTCAACGATAAGATCGACATCCATCACATCTTTCCACAAGACTGGTGTAAGAAGCAGCGCATCGAGCCCGGTGTTTTCAATTCCATTGTTAACAAGACTCCGCTGTCCAAACTTTCCAACATCGCCATTGGTGGTGACGCGCCTTCCGTCTATCTCAAACGCATCGAGGACAAACAAAAGCTTTCTTCTGAAGCGCTCGACGAAATCCTTCGCTCCCACCTGATCGAGCCGCAGTACCTTCGCGCGGATGATTTCGAGGCCTTCTTCAATGCGCGGATTAAGGCGCTTTCATCGCTTGTCGCCGAGGCGATGGGTAAGTCCGTTGTCGAGGACCATGGCGCAAACGAAAGAGAAGTCGAAGTAGAAGCAGACCCCGACGAACTCTCTGAAGAATATCAGGAGGTCGCGTAATGGCCAGGACGGGCAAAAGCGGCACTACGTCAAGGAAGACAGTCGAGACTCTCAAGCATGCAGAGGCTTCGCGCAAGAACATTCCCACCGCTGAGTATCAGTCGGTGATGCAAAAGGAAGAGCAGAGCCCCGTCCGAGTTGCCTACGAACGGCGCAACCGAGATCTCGATCCGCAACTGGTTTGGCGCGCCAAGGATGATAAGGACTGGTCGGACCTCGTGATCCAGGCGCCGCCGCTCTACATTCAGGAGAAGGTTCATCCCAAGGTCCTGATTGACGACCTGCTGCGCCGGACAAAAGAGAATGAGCATAAGAGCGAGAAAGGAACTGACTTTCAACCTGATCTCTTCGCCGATTTCAATGGATTGCCGGACGAGAACGCCAAGACCGAGTTTTACCAGCACGACGCGAACTGGTCCAACCGAATGATCCTGGGCGACAGCTTGCAGGTGATGGCTTCACTGGCCGAACGCGAGGGGTTGCGCGGCAAGGTGCAATGCATCTATCTCGATCCGCCTTACGGGATCAAGTTCAACTCCAATTTCCAATGGTCAACTACCAGCCGCGATGTGAAGGATGGCAACGTTGACCATATCACGCGTGAGCCGGAGCAGGTGAAGGCGTTTCGGGATACATGGCGCGATGGGATTCACTCGTACCTTACATATTTGCGCGATCGGTTGACCGTGGCACGCGACCTGTTGACGGAAAGCGGCTCGATCTTCGTGCAGATCGGGGATGAGAATGTTCATCGGGTGCGGACGCTGATGGATGAGGTATTTGGCGAGGAGAATTTTTGTGGTTTGATTGGCTACAAAAAAACTACTGGAGCTGGAAGCCCGGCGATCGGTACGGACGTAATTGCAGCGGTTAAGGACTACATCGTTTGGTTCGCGAAGAAGAAGGAAATAGTCAAATATCGCCAGCTTTATTTTGAGAAGGAGGCGGGTGGTGTCGGCGCAGCGTCATACACCAGGGTTCAGAGCGCTGATGGATTTGAGGTTAGACCGTTGCGCGCAAGTGATAATTACGAACGCGACTACAGAGCTAGCGATTGGTATCTCATCGCTTCCGATAATCTAACTTCGCAAACTGGCGTAGAAAGCACACAAATAGGCGTGCACTTTCAAGGAAGGATATTCAAGCCTGCTAAAGGTGGATGGAAGACAAATGCAAAAGGGCTTGAGCGTCTTAAGTGCGCTTCGCGCACCGCTATTGGTGGAACAGCACTTCGGTACGTGCGGCGCCTTACGGATTTTCCTGTCGCTCCAATTAACAACGATTGGGGTGATACGAGTACAGGGAGCTTCACCGAGGAAAAAATCTATGTAGTTCAAAGTGGCACCAAAGCAGTGCAACGTTGCGCCCTCATGGCCACCGACCCCGGCGATCTCGTGCTCGACCCGACCTGTGGTTCCGGCACCACCGCCTATGTCGCCGAGCAATGGGGGCGCCGCTGGATCACGATTGATACTTCGCGTGTTGCGCTTGCTCTCGCGCGCGCCCGCATTATGGGGGCGCGCTACTCGTATTATCTGCTCGCCGATTCCCCCGAAGGCCAACGCAAGGAAGCCGAGGTCACCGGCACAATACCTTCGAGCCAGTCCACGCGCGGTGACATCCGGCAGGGCTTCGTCTATGAGCGCGTGCCGCACATTACACTGAAATCAATCGCCAACAACGCCGAGATTGATGTCATCTGGGAAAGGTTCCAGACATCGCTTGAACCATTGCGCGAACAGCTAAACGCGGCGCTCAACAAACGTTGGGAAGAATGGGAGATCCCTCGCGACGCGGAAGACAAATGGCCAGACAGGGCGAAGAACCTGCACGCCGAATGGTGGAAACAGCGCACCGCTCGTCAAAAAGAGATTGACGCTTCCATCGCCGCCAAAGCCGAATCCGAATACCTCTACGACAAGCCCTACTCGGACAATAAGAAAGTGCGCGTCGCCGGGCCCTTCACTGTCGAGAGCCTCTCGCCGCATCGCGTCCTGGGTATCGACGAGGACGACGAACTGTTCGACGGCGTTGCGGACTCAAGAGACGGATTTGGCGAGGAGCGAAGCTTTGCCCAGATGGTTCTGGAGAATCTCAAGACCGCAGGCGTCCAGCAATCGCACAAGGAAGACAAGATCAGCTTCACCTCGCTTGTCCCCTGGCCCGGCGATCTGGTCTGCGCCGAAGGCCGATATATCGAAGGCAACGCAGAGTCCGGCGCCGAGAAGCGCGCCGCTATCTTCATCGGCCCGGAATTCGGAACCGTCTCCCGCCCCGATCTGGTGTCGGCCGCGAAAGAGGCCGGCGAGGCCAGCTTTGATGTGTTGATCACCTGCGCATTTAACTACGACGCCCACTCGACGGAATTCACCAAGCTGGGCCGCATCCCCGTTCTGAAGGCGAGAATGAACGCCGACCTTCACATGGCCGACGATTTGAAGAACACCGGCAAGGGCAACCTATTCGTCATCTTCGGTGAACCGGACATTGACCTTCTTGATGCCGGTGACGAAGGAGATCCCGGCCAGATCCGCGTCAAGGTCAACGGCGTGGATGTCTTTCACCCGAATACCGGCGAAGTCCGTAGCGACAATGCGGATGGCATTGCCTGTTGGTTCATCGATACGGACTACAACGAAGAGAGCTTCTTCGTTCGCCACGCCTATTTCCTGGGCGCGAACGACCCATACAAATCGCTGAAGACTACACTCAAGGCCGAAGTCAATGAGGAAGCCTGGGAAACCCTCCATAATGACACCTCCCGACCTTTTGACAAGCCAAAGACCGGTAGGATCGCGGTAAAGGTAATCAACCACCTGGGCGACGAAGTGATGAAAGTGTTTACAGTTAGGTAATCGAGTTTCAAACAGATTCTTGAGAAAGGGGGTCCCGACTATGCCCACCATCCAAGAGAAGATCCTCGAGGAGTTCTACAAGAAACTTAATCATTCCGAAGCCTTCAATCCTGCGATGGTCAAGCAATTACGAGAGCTCATCGAAGCCGACAAGAAGCTTAGTGCCGCAGATGTGGCGACGGTGTTGTCGCGAGGATCCGAGGAGAATCTGCCGTGATCCAAATTGAGGCCATTCATATCAAAGAGCTCCGCGGCATACGCGATCTGACCCTGACACTAAACCGCGGTAGTTTTGTTGTTTCGGGACCCAACGGATCAGGGAAAAGCGGTATTGTAGATGCCATTCAGTTCGCGCTTACTGGTGAGATCGGTCGACTACAGGGCGCGGGTACCGGCGACCTCAAGCTTTCAGTCCACGGGCCGCATGTCGGGGCACAGAGCTACCCTGATGCGTCGTTCGTGCGTCTGGATGTATACATCCCGCACCTCGGAAAGTCGGCGTCTATCACGCGGCGGATAAAGTCTCCGAAACATCTGAAGATCCAGCCAAACGACGACGACATTAAGGCCGTGTTCGATGAGATTGCACAGCACGCCGAGATCACACTGTCGCGGCGCGAAATCATCAGGTTCATCCTCACTGAAGCATCCAAACGTTCCCACGACGTACAAACACTACTGAAGCTCGATGATATTGACCAGACTCGCGCAACGCTGAAGACAACCGAGAACAAACTCAACACAGCGTATGCGACAGCCAACGCACAAGCAGAGTCTGCGGAGGAGAGCCTCAAGCGCCATCTAGACCTACCGAAACTCTCTGTTGAGGGTTTGCTATCAGCGATTAACAAACGACGGACATTGCTCGATCTTCCAGAGATCAGAGAGATTGGACGAGATACTGAGGTATCGGAAGGCCTTTCTAAAGACGGAGCGACGGAGAGCGCTTCCCAGACTAGGGAATCCGCACTACGTGATCTCAAAGCGATTTCCGACGTCGTCGCCAAGGGCGTCGAAACCTCTACGGAGGGAGCTGTCGCCACTGTCCTGCAGAATCTTGCCAAAGTAGAAGCAAACCCGGACCTTCTTTCTTCGCTCAAACGCCGCTCGCTGCTTCAAACCGGTCTTCACCTGTTGGACGGTCCACATTGCCCACTTTGCGACACGGATTGGAATATCGGTGCTCTTCGCGAGCACTTACAAAAGAAGCTAGAGCAGTCGGCAGAAGCACAAGCTGTGCGCGAAGAACTGCTCGAAGCGGGGAGAATAATCTCTAACGAAATCATCCGCCTACGTGGGCTCATTGAACCGCTAGGCAAGATCACGGAGCTAGACAAGGAATTCGTCAAGAGGTTAGGAGAATGGTCGGGGAATCTAGAGGCGTTCGCGCGAGATCTTTCGTCCTTAGAAGGAATGCTTGCGCTGAAGGAGCGATTTGAGTCGGGTTGGGGATCGACACCCGTAACGTTTAACAGAGAACTGCATTCAACTTTGAAGAAAGTGAAGGCACGCCCGGATAAGAGTGCAATCGGTGACGCGCGCGACTTTCTGGTTGTCGCACAAGATCGATTGTACAGTTGGCGCCTCGCCCGCCGAGACGCTGAGAAGAAGAATGCGGCCGCTTCCCGTGGGAAGGTTGCTTACAAGATCTATTGTGACGTCTCGGAAACGGCGCTGGCAGATCTGTACGCAGAAGTGGAGGGGGATTTCGGAAAATATTATCAACTTATCAACCACGATGACGAAGGGGAGTTCAAAGCCAAGTTTGAACCCACGGATGGTAAGCTTGGTCTTTTCGTGGACTTCCATAAGAAGGGTATGTTCCCGCCCGGCGCCTATCACAGCGAAGGCCATCAGGATGGCATGGGTGTGTGCTTGTACCTGGCCTTGATGAAGCGGGTTCTCGGTACTAGTTTCACGCTCTCGGTTCTCGACGATGTAGTGATGTCTATTGATTCGCAACACCGTAAGCAATTCTGCAAGCTGCTGAAGACGCATTTCCCGGACACACAGTTTGTAATCACCACACATGATCCGGTGTGGGCGCGACAAATACGAACGGAGGGAGTGATCGGCACGAAATCAGCTGTTACATTCCACACCTGGACAGTTGAAACGGGACCAATCCTTGATGAGGTTGCGGAGGTCTGGGATCAGATCGAGGCGGACCTCGCCACAAATGAAGTCCCGACCGCTGCCGGGCGCCTGCGTCGACATCTCGAGTATGTGGCCGCGGACCTAGCCGACGAACTCGGGGCTAAGGTCAAGTTCAGGGCAGATGGCGGATACGACATGGGAGAGTTGCTTAGCGCTGTGATTGGGCGCCAAGCCGAAATACTTAAGTCGGCAGCGAAAGCCGCAAAGTCTTGGGATGACAAGGAACAGGTGGCGAGGGTCGAGTCGCTCCAAAAAGAGCGTGCCGAGATACTTGCCTCAAAGAACGGTGAGGAATGGGTGATCAATAAGGCAATTCACTACAACGAATGGGCGAACCTATCGAAGAATGATTTCAAGCCCGTTGTAAGGGCATTCAGAGAACTCCTCCAACAGTTTCGTTGCAAGAAACCCAAGTGTGATTCTTGGCTGTCTCTGACGCCTAGGATTAACCCTGTTGAATTGCGTTGTTCCTGCGGGAATCTAAGACTAAATCTGAGAGAGAAATGACACCTCGTAGCAGGCAGGTACTGGTACACGCTTATGGAATTCCGCATCGCCGACACGTTCACGGATAGCCTTGCGAGGCTTTCTAGCGACGAACAGAAGGCGACAAAAACAACCGCTTTCGACCTGCAACTTAACCCGGCGCAGCCGGGGATGCAGTTTCACAAACTCGACAAGGCAAGAGATCCGAACTTCTGGTCGGTCCGTGTGACGCGCGATATCCGTTTGATCGTTCACAAAACAGAAGCAAGCCTGCTGCTGTGCTATGTGAACCATCACGACGAGGCTTATCGCTGGGCGGAACGACGCAAGCTCGAAACACATCCGAAGACCGGTGCAGCCCAATTGGTTGAGATCCGTGAGACTGTGCAGGAATACATCATCCCGAGGTACGTCGAAGTGGTGCAACCGGCGCCGCCGAAACCGTCCCTCTTTGCGCAGTTTTCCGAAGATGAGTTGTTGAGTTTCGGAGTGCCCGTCGAATGGATGAAAGATGTGCGCCAGGCCAACGAAGACTCAGTACTGGACTTGGCTGACCATCTTCCAGCTGAAGCCGCCGAGGCATTGCTGGAACTGGCTACTGGAGGCAGGCCGCAAGTCACTCAACCCCTGGCCCCTGGAACTAGTCCTTACGATCATCCCGATGCGCAACGCCGCTTCCGCATCATGGGCGACGTTGAAGAACTCGAACGCGCGCTGAATTATCCATGGGAAAAATGGATGATCTTCCTGCATCCCTCGCAACGGGTGTTGATCGAGCGGGAGTACAATGGGCCTGCTCGCGTAGCCGGTTCGGCAGGCACCGGCAAGACCGTCGTCGCGTTGCATCGGGCCGCCTTTCTCGCGCGTCACAACCGCCAATCTCGCGTTTTGCTTACAACGTTTTCGGATACGCTCGCGAACGCTTTGCGCACGAAACTTCGGCGATTGCTTCACCACGAACCGAGACTCGGCGAAAACATTGAAGTGTTCTCCCTTAACGCGATCGGGCGGCGGCTGTATAAGTCGCGCTTAGGTGCGCTGCAGACCGCATCTGATGAAGTGATTCAGGCATTACTGGCAAATGTAGCCAAAGAAGTCGAGGGCCATAAGTTCAGCCAGCATTTCTTGTGGACAGAGTGGGAAGAAGTCGTTGACGCCTGGCAGTTGGAAACCTGGGAAGACTATCGTGATGTTCGCCGGTTAGGGAGAAAGACCCGTTTGCCCGAACCTCGGCGCGCCGTGCTCTGGTCAATCTTTGATCGCGTTCGTTCTCAACTCAGCGAACAAGGCCTGATCACGTATGCCGGAATGTTTAGCCGGCTCGCCGCTCAGCTTGCCGAAGACAAGAATCCTCCATTCAACTTTGCTGTAGTAGACGAAGCACAGGATCTCAACGTTGCTCAATTGCGCTTTCTCGCTGCGCTCGGAGCGGGTCAACCAAACAGCCTTTTCTTCGCCGGCGATCTGGGTCAGAGGATTTTCCAGCTGCCTTTCTCGTGGAAAGGGTTGGGTGTTGATATTCGCGGGCGTTCCCGTACTCTGCACATCAATTACCGAACCTCACACCAGATCAGGATGCAGGCCGACCGATTGTTGGGGCCTGAGCTATCTGATGTAGACGGCAATACAGAAGAGCGCGGCGGTACGATTTCGGTATTCAACGGGCCGACCCCGACGATTCAAATTCTGGATAACGAGGCTGATGAAACGAAAGCTGTAAGCGCGTGGCTCTCTGACCGCAGCATCGAAGACGTGATGCCACATGAAATAGGAGTCTTCGTGCGCTCATCGGCAGAACTGGGTCGTGCTCGTGCTGCCATCGAGAAAGCCGCCCTCCCTTTCAAGGTACTCGACGAGAACGTCGAGACAATCAGCGGTCATGTTTCGATCAGCACAATGCACCTTGCCAAAGGCTTGGAGTTTCGCGCGGTTGTGGTGATGGCCTGTGATGACGAGATCATCCCCTTGCAAGAACGTATCGAGACGGTCGCCGACGATACGGATCTGGAAGAGGTGTACAACACCGAGCGCCACCTGCTTTACGTGGCGTGCACCCGTGCTCGCGATCATCTCCTCGTGACCAGCGTCGCTCCGGCATCAGAGTTCCTTGATGATTTGCGAATGTAAGCTTCCGAACCACATGCTGAGCGGCAACGCTTAAACGAGTACTGTTTTGGGTGAACCCGCAATGGAAAAGGCGCTTCTTGTTGGAAATGGGGTGAACCAGCTTCTAGGGCACCAAGGATCATGGTTCGATGTGCTTCGTGATTTAGCAGCGTCGATTGGACATCCCGAACTAATGGAATCGGCGGAGCACAAGCCGTTCAGCCTGATATATGAAGAGATCGCTCTTCTCTCAGAAGCTCGAGCGAAAGACGACGAACTAACTATCAAGAAGCGGGTTGCCGAACGGATCAATCAGATCCCGCATAATCACTATCATCAAAGACTAGTCGAAACAGTACCGAGGCACATAATCACGACGAACTATGACTATAACCTCGAACGGGCCTCGGGATTGGAGACTGATAAGGCTAATCTTCGAGGTGAACCCAAATACAATGTCTTTAGACGCCGAAGGGTTGGCGACAAATTCATCTGGCACATCCACGGAGAGGCCGAGGTTCCAAACAGCATAACACTCGGGCACGAGCAATACGCAGGGCAACTCCAGAAGTTACGATCGTATGTCACGGCCAACCGAAATTCCAAAAGCCGTTTGAAATCTCCTTTCAAACTTAGAAATCTGACTTTCGACAACCCAAAGAATGACCGTCCGTACTCATGGGTCGATGTATTCTTTCGAGATGAGATCCATATCGTAGGAGTGTCCTTGGATTATACGGAGATTGATCTTTGGTGGGTCCTCGCTTACAAACGAAGACTCCAACAAATGAGCGCATATACTGTGGGTGGAACCATCTACTACAGCATCAAACCAGAGGACTCCCAAGACCCAGCAAAGGCTCAGGAGGCAAGAGCTAAGCTTTCCATACTACAATCGTTCGGCGTCACGATAGAACATTGTGCTCAAAACTCGTATTCTGCTCTGTATGATCGAGTACTTGCTGCGATGACTGCCTGATCTGACTATCCCTAGTCGGAATCACCAATTGACTTTGCCAAGAAAATGACTGTACAAGGAGTCCTATGTTACCTGACGCTATTGCGCTGAAGAGGGAGCTTTCTCGCGACAGAGAGGCGGCATTTGCTGACAGCGGAGATCCTCTGTTGTCAGAGATTAGGACTTACGTTAATCACGAGGGGGACCGCTTTACTCAGTTTCGAGAAGACGGATCCCAAGAGACTCTAAAATACGAGGCACACTCAGTCCCAGTGGAAATCAGTCTTACTGAAATCCAAAAAAGGGGAGACAAGGCTCTGCAAGAAGCCTTTGTAGCGGCCCGAGAGAAGATGACGCAGAGTCAAAAAGAGATGCTCTTCCGACGCCTGTCCGATACAGTACCAAAATTTGATGCGGGAGGAAGGCCTCTCACCGCGGAGTTGATGATTGAAAGCTGGGAGGGCGTGGAGTTTGAGTTCGACGCCGATGGCAACTGGGCACAGCCTCGTAACGTATGTGGTCCTGCGCTGCGGATACGCTTAGAGGCTGAGTACGAGAGATTGAGAACAGACCCGGAGCTCATACGAAAGATGACCGACCTCTTAGCGAGAAAAAAGAAGGAGTGGGATGTTCGACAGGCTAATAGAAAACTGGTTGATTAACGTAAATGAACTCGGATATCAAATTCCTTTCTGTCAGGTCCTTCTCCTCAATGGGTACAGAATTCTTCATATCTCCCGCCATGGCCGTGGGGAACACGGCGTGGACATTGCAGCACGAAGTCCACAGGGACAGCTAACTGCCTACCAACTGAAGTGCGGAGATATTCGGCTCCCAGACTGGCGTAAGATGCGAGACGAAGTCGCTGAGCTCGTTCAACTGCCGGTGCATCATCCCGGTGTGCGAAAAGCTGAAGCGCACATTCCCTACCTGGTCACAAACGGAGAGATTCTTGGAGATGCTGTAGAGAGTATAGACCGCTACGCGGTAAAGTGGGAATCACAGGGTTATCCGCACCTCGGCATACTACAGCGACACGAACTTCTAAGCTTGTTTGTCAGATCCCATGGTTCCTATCTACCAGCGGACATCGTTGATTTCCGTCAATTCGTCGAGCTATACGTTTCTGACTTCTATGATCGCGTACCTAGAGAGCGGCTCGCGGCCTTTCTTGCAAAGCTAGTCAGTGACTCTAATGTCCACGGCAGACAGCGAGTGAAGCGCATGGTTGAGAGTATGGCGCTGATGAGTTCGTATATTCTAGAACAGTACGAACGAGTCCGGAACTTCATCTCGGCAGCGGAGGGCTGGACAATTGTCGGCGCCACAATAATGCATGTTGCCGAACAGCATAAGTTGAAGGCCAAGGATTACGAACCGTCGCTCAGACTCGCCTGGACTGCGCTTGAACGGAATCTCTATGACTTCCAGGCCGACACCGTCGAACGCAAGAACTTCATTGAGCTCTCATTTCTTGAAGGGGACATGGTAAACATCCGGGGCGCGCGGACAGCGATCACACTAGGATGGCTCGCCGCCATTGAACTAATTCGTCGGATTATCGATATCCCTGCTTTTGAAAAGGGACGTGTCCGGGACGTAATAAAGAGGGAGATTCCTAATCTACGTATTAGCGGGGAATCTGATTGGCCCATCATAGCACTCCTGTCAATTTACGTCGAAGACAGCGTAGGAAGCCACGAGGGTGAGAGTCTCTTAGTCAGTTGGGTCCAGCAGATCGTTGCTGCGAACGGCGGAAGATCTCCTGAGGGCCTGCCAAATCCCTATTGGCTCCAGGAGAAGGTGCTGGCCCTTCATTACAGAAGATTACCGCCTTACGAAAGGGAGCACTTCGAGGGACAGAGTTATACTGTTTTGTCAGCTCTCGATATGCTCGTCCGTCGGATGTGTCGTCAACAAGTCGGAGCCCGATGGGCGCGAGTCTCGCGCCTAGGATTCTGCAATTACGTACCCGACAATGATGCCGAATGGTTTCTATGGCGAAGCACAAAAGGCGACCTCCAGATTGTACACTCCAAACAACCTAAGAGTTGGGGAGAATGGAGGGCAGCAACACGTTTCGCTTACCGCGACTCGGTTCCGCGCCTTCTATTGGCTCACCCGGAATGGATTCCGCCGTTCGCTCTAACGTATCCTCATCGGATGAATCGCGAGCTTACAGCAGCCGTCGACGCAGTCTTTGGAGAAAGGGCCGACCTTGCTTCTCGGGATTAGAGGCATAGCGGGCCGACCCGTTACCAAAAGCTAATAGGGTTCGCTTCGCACGGGGATGCGTCAGCCCTCTCTTCCTGACGGCGGCTCCTTTTTCTCTTCGCGGGTGCCTCGATTCTCGCTCTCGACTCGATTTTCGCGGTATTACCGTAAGCCGATCCTCAAAGACGGTTGTATTGTCTCACGACTTTTTAGTCCTTCGCTCACTTCTCTAAATCACTCCTCCTCCTCATTCCTCCTTCTTCTTTCAACTTCTTTTTGCTTGCTCCCCTTTCTCGGACTTTCCTGCGGCACCCCGTGTGTAAACTCGCGCAAACTACGACGCGAGTCCTCCACTGCGTTCCGGCCCTGCGGGTGACACACGAGGCCCCGCCGCCAGGCTCTGTCCTATAAGGGGAACAAGCACTTAAGAAAGCTTTTTTTAACGGACAACTCCGCCCAAAAACGGAGACCAGTTAAACCAACCCTCGAAAGGAGAATTCATGTCAGTGACTCAATCGCAGATCAAACAACCCTTGTTCGCAATAGGCAGACTCGTTGCCACACCCGGCGCTTTGGAACTTCTAACACGCTCAGAGCAGACACCCCTTGAGTTTCTAGCTCGACATTCGCGCGGAGACTGGGGCGAGTGTTGCCCTGAAGATGCCAAAGAGAATGACTTCTCAGTCAAAGCCGGCTTCCGAATCTTCAGCGTTTACCGCACGCGCGATGGCGAAAAGCTTTGGGTCATTACCGAAGCAGACCGAAGCGTAACAACTCTGCTTTTGCCGAGCGAATACTAGAACTGAAACGGGCTAGAAAGCACGCCAACGCCTCTAGCCCAAAACACCGACCTTCAACCACCAGGGAGAAAATCGATGCTCAGGCAAGAATCTATCACCGCTGTTTCTCAACCGCCAACGTCACCCGCCGCGCCCGATTGTGACCTGCTTCCAGGGACAGAGACATTGATCGAAGAGATTCAACAACGCTTGCTCGCCGGTCAGTCAGTCAACAACCGCACGCTTACAGAGATTGCCGACAGAGCCTATGGCGGTAGCCGCGCACGAGGCACCTACACCGCACGCGACGCTTACGACGCGACGGAAACCGCAGTCAACAGACTACTCGAAACCGAGGCGAGCGAGTTAATGACGATGAGAGTAACCGACGCACTCAGCCGGACGTTGCGACCTATCACCGAGCGATTGCCCAGGCAATCAGACCGAACACGTGAGCAAGTACAGTTTCAGCAATTCTCAACACCCCCTGCACTCTCTTACATTGCCGCGCGACTCTTGAATGCTTCACCAACTGACATAGTGCTAGAACCCTCAGCAGGAACAGGCAGCCTTGCGATATGGCCGCGTGCTATCGGCGCGCGCGTGGTATGCAACGAGATAGGCCCGCGCCGCCGCATGCTCCTCGACCAGATTCTAGGATTCGAAACACACGCGGTAGATGCCGAATTCATTCACGATCTGCTCGACTCAGAGGTAAGA
>CAZOOE010000005.1:22196-40744 GCA_964581275.1 uncultured Clostridia bacterium | reverse complement strand
CCAGGATTCGTCCCGAATCCACGCGATAAAGGGAGTCGAGCAATTCGCGTATCTGGGCGTGTATCTGCTTGGGGGAACGCTCGGACATGACGACGACCGTAGCAAACCAGCAACCCCGAATCAATTTGGCAAACGGCGGATCGACGCAAAGTGCCCAGGTCGTGACTCTGAAATCTGGACAACAGAACGCTTACTCGGTTGGCTCAAAATCGCCAATGCACTCATTTGAGCTTCGTACAAGCTCAACATTATCGCGATGCTCTCGAGTCATGAGCAATCCGGAAGTTGAACTACAAAAGCGAGATGGTCAGAATTAGGAATTCAAGTCAGGCATGGGCGATTTCGGCAGCGGTAATACCGTTGAAGTGCGAGTCGTGAGTGAAGTCCGTAAAACGGAACAACTGTAGTCGGCAATCGACGAGTGATGATTACCGAAACGTAACCGCACAATTACTGCAAGTTTATGACTTCGCTGCACCGCCAGGATTACGTCGAGGTCTCCTGGCAGGTGACCGGCATTCGGCACGACGCTTACGCGAACAAACATCGCATTCCGGTCGAAGAGCAGAAGCCTGAAGATGAGCGCGGTTTGTTGCTTCATCCCGACGCCTTTAACAAACCAGAAGAGAAGGGCGTGCAGTTCGTCAACCTGGCGGCACAACTCGAACGCGTGAAGGCGGCCCGCACTCAAGCGAAACAGTGATGATTAACGGGGCGACTATCTTGCCTCGCCATGAACTCAGAACACTGGCCTGCCGCAATAGTTTCACGCGCTTCTGTGTTAGAACGAAAACAGATTCTCGATGGAAGGACAGGCGTGTCCCTCGCCTTCGTGTGCGCCGCCAAGCGCATTCCTTTTCAGATTGTCACCTCGAAATCACGCTGACGACATTCGAATTTGTCTGGCTCATATGCAATGCGCAACCGTAACACGAGTTAGCGTGTCCGGTGGGAGCGGGCCAGAGCCAGCCCACCAAGGGCTAGAGCGATCAGCCCCAGCACCAACGCCCCAGCGCCACCGACTACTCCGTTGCCGCTGCCGGGACCACCGGTGGCGAGGGCTAAAACCAGCGCGCCGTTGATCACGGCGATTAGCCCCACCACCAGCGCCAGTCCGGCTCCGAGTCGCCCGGAGACGATACCGAAACGACTGGCGGGGCGGGCAAGAGCCAGCCCCCCGATGACCACACCGCCCAGCGCCAGCACAACGACCGCGGTGGCCCAGAGTCGCCGGGAGGTCAGGCCATAAACCGTGGCGGCGGCTGGCTCGGAAACGTGCGCGGCCACCAGCACGGCGTGCACAAGCCCCCCGAACAGGGCGGCTGCAGCCAACGCGGCGAGAATAATAGCGAAGGTTCGTTTCATAGATTCTCGCACATCATACAACCAAGGATGCGCTTCCGTATTGGAAAAAATTGACCTATTCCACCAGTACGAACCAGGAGATCACAGAAACTGCGTCTTTGCGACTCTGCGTCTTTGCGACTCTGCGCCCTTGCGTGAACAGCATTAACAGAAAACTTTCACGCAAAGACGCCAAGGCGCAAAGACGCGAAGCATATTATGCTACTTCTTGGGTCATCCCATCGTCCGATGCTTTCTTTGATCCGGCCCAGTAAACTTAGCTGTGAGAACCCGCTTTGACTTCTAGTCGCGACGGCGAATGCTCCACTCCATCACTGAGAAATTCTTCAGGCCGATATCGAAGAACGAATTCCAGAGCAGAGAGCCATTCAGTCATGCGGGGCTTTCGTTCCCAACGCTCCTGATATACGTTGTGAATAGCGGCAAGATTCTCACGGAAAACTGAAACAAGATCGTCCGGTGTCGAGTCTCCGAGAGGGCCACTGGATATTGTGCCACCCGAATCAAGCACCGCTATGATCTCTATCAAGTCGGCAGGCACATCATTCAGATGTCTCTTGTTGTCGGTTGCAGCGACACCACCAACTGCACGCAGAATATCGGAGAGCGAGGGCTTTTCATGTGCGCGCTTCACTTTCTCAGTGGCAGCTTGCTGTAGCGAGTGTCTGATCAAATCTGCCGCTTGATCACCGATTACATCGTCGCCGTTATCCGTATCCCACCAGGACATTTCTTCTACTCCTTATGGACACAAGCCAGCTTCTTTTACCGCTGGGTCCGAAGCAATTTTCTTTTCGAGGTCAGTCATGTTTTTGCGGCGTACCTGTTCGCGTCGATTCATCAAGTCTCTACCGGCGTCTCTCTCCAGATTCATGTTTTGTTGCTCGAGGTAATTAGCTTGATCGGGGTTCAAGCCTGACACGCGTTGCTCGAGGACCATGTCTTTTTTGAACTCCCAGAATTCACGCTGTTCTTTGGTGAGGCTCGGATCCTTGAGTTTTTCGATTGCCTCGGCCCGATGTTCTCCCTGTCGTCTTGCAATGTCATCTGTCTGTCCGATGTACACCTTCCCTGGGAAGTTGGGGTTAGTTCCCGCGTATATCCGCAGATTGCCAAAGCTGTATGAGGGGCCTCCGGCGTTGTGAACGAGCACGCCATTCCCTACGAAATAGGTGAAGCTCTTTTCGATGTGCAGGTTGAAAGTGTCCGCGTATGGCTCTTCATGAACTTCAATTCCATCGATTGCTACCGACGCACCGGAAAGGGAGCGCAATTCCATTCCCGCCCTGAGATTTCTCGCTTCGACCCAATCGTCGGCTGATTTACTCCAGAAGCGATGCAGGCTTGTGGACAGAATTGTGGCGCCACCGACGGCAATTTGGTGGAACCGCATTGTCTTGTTCTTATGTACCTCCAGGACTTCGCGGGGTACCGTCAAACCGCTTACGAAATCGTATGCCATTACCAGCTCATGCGGTTTCAACTTGTCTATCGCACAAGTCCCTGAAGGCGTCAAGACCAAAGTCCCAGCGGCAAAACACGGAAGCTTCGATTGCTTATCGGTATTGAGTTGAGCGGTCTTCTTTTGAATATCTAACTGAGCATCCGTTGCCTCCTTGAATGCCGCGTCGGCAGCCTTTGAGGCCTGGTCCGCGGCTGCATTTGCTTCGCGCAATTGTTCGCGCAGTTTGGCCCTTGCCTCACCCTTCGCGATCGCTAGCTGCCGGTCGAGTTCTTTCGCGCGAGCTCGATGCCCTTCAGCCGTTTTCCTTTGTTCGTTGGCTTTTGCTTCTGCGGTTTTCTTCTTTGCTGTTGCATCGGCGAGGTCACTCTCCAGTTGAGCTCGTTTGGGATCTACTGGTTCAGCAACCTCCGTAGGCTTAGTCTCGGTAACCGGTGCCTCTTCTCCAGGTTTAGCAGCTTCCGTAGACTTCTCTTTAAGCGCTTTGTCGACTTTTGCGTTGAGATCGCCTCCCAAGTCGAGACCACAGGATGGGCCATCACTAGCGCGGCACCATGTCTTTTCTGACTTGCTGCGATCAAATGTGTGGCCTTCCGCATCCATCTCGGCGTCGAAGCGCGGATCAGCCGGCTCCCGAACATTTTTGGGGTTGCTCGCCTTCTGATTTAGTTCCTTGACCTCGACCTCGAGTTTTTCTCGGGGTACTCCCTGTTTCTCCGCATTTGCTGCGGCGTCGTCCGACACTCTGCCTTCAGGCTCACCTGCCTTTGTAGGTTCGCCAGCCTTCAGCGGTTCACCACGCGGACCAAGTCCTCCCTCCGGCACAACATCGACTGGCCCTCCCGGCTTATCGGTGAGACTAATGTCGCTTACGGTCTTCTTTACATCCTTCAGCAGGGCTGAGATGTCTTTAACTATCGGAATATCTTCCACCAGGCTATAGAGGAACTTCGCAAACTTAGCAGCGATGTCCGCCAGCAAAACCAGAGCGCCGATAGTCACCAAGCTGATCAGACTACCCGCTATGTCTTTGCAGTCTTCCTGGTCGGCTTGGTTGCGCTGCTGCTCGTCGGGAATTCGCATATTCTGATACTTAAGATCGAAATCCGCTTTCTCCATAACTGAAAGTTCAGTGGCGGCGGCAATAGCCAAAAGCCCCATGCCCACGGCTTCAGCAACCTCAAGCCCCGCGGCAGCCCCTGCGCCTACGGTCGCAATGCCTCCAGGCCCAGTAACAAATCCGAGAGCTCCTAATGCCGCTCCTATCAAGACTGAGGCGAGCAGGAACCAACCAGACAAGGCCCCGGCTATACCGTTGAAAAGTTTCATTCCCTTGAGGAACTTATCGATCGCTTTGCTGAACTCGAGATCGAAAACCAAGGAGACTGCGTCGCCAAAGTTATCGAGCATAGGAGAGAAATCTTTCTCGACCTCGGGCCATGGCCAGATCAGATCCCCGGCCATCTTCTTTAACTGTGGCCACCAGTTCTGGGCCAATTCTGCGAGGCTTCCGACTAGGTAGTGCCAAATAGACAGCGAGATGTAGGCCTCTCGCTCGCTCACTAAACCTGACTCGGCCACCTGAGCAGCCTGGCGGCGACGTTCCTGATCTTTCCTTGCCTCCTCCTCCTGGGCAATTTGCTCCGGTGTGCGCACAGGTGGCGGAGTAGTTGGTGTTTTCACCGCAGCCGGCGCTTTGGACAAACTCGAGATCCCGGCCGCATTGGGCGCAGCCGGCGCAGCGGATCTGTTGAAGACGCGGTCATGAACCGTTGGTTCGATCTTTGCGATCATTGGTTCAATGGCTTTTTTGATTTCTTCAAGGAGCGGGTCGGGATTCTGAATCACTTTCCACATCGCCTTCATGTTGGTGCGAACGGTGCCAATCCACTGAACGATTCCAGGCACGCGGAACAATCCGGCAATCTCCCGCAGGCATGGCGTTTTCATCACCAGTCCAACAAGCGTCTGGACAGTGCTCCACACGCCATCGTCAAAGATTGCGTATGGGCCAAAAAGTCCGATGAGAAGGGTCTGCCGGAAGACTTCCTTCATTTGCTGAAGGTAAGGATCGGCCTTGGTTAGCAGGGTTTGAATCTTCTTTGACCATTCATCGAGCTGCTTATCGAGTTGTTTCTTGAATTCCTGGACCTTCTTAGTGACGGAATCGAAGATTCCCTTGACGGTCGCAAGGAAGGTGAGTACGCCCAGCGCTCCTAGTATCTGCATGAAGACGTCGTATACATCTTGCAGACCCCCCATGACCTTTTTCTTAACGTCATCAACTTTCGTGCGGAAGTCTTTGAGCTTGTTTTGAGCGGTCGGCAAGCCGTCGTTAGCCCACCACTCGCGAATAGACTTCGTAAAGCCTTTGCCCCACTTGTCCCAAAGGTACTTGACGCCTAGATACAACCCGTAAATCACCAGTCCCAGCACAACGAATGGACCAGCGGGCGAAAACAGCAATACCACACCCCCGACGATCTTTGCCGCGGTTTTGACATAGCCCATATAGGGTTTGATCTTGGCTTTTACTTCTTCCCACTTGTCGAGCGCGGCATTAACAAAGCCTTCCATCCATGAGTTGTATGAGCGTCGCCCTTCGGCGAGGAAATCGGTAACCGCGTTCCATATCTCTGTTACGTCGTCGCGAAGTGGTTTGAGCGCGTCCCAAATCCAGGTGGCTGTGTCTTCGATCTCTTTCCAGATTCCTTTGAGCTTCTTTGTGACCCATTCGAGCGCCGGCGCGCCGTACTCCTTCCAAAGCTCGTCGAGCTTGTTCGAAATGGTATCGAAGCCTTTCTTGATCGAATCGAGAACTCCGCTACCAAATTGCGTGACGACATCGATCAAGTATTCCGCCAGCTTGCCCATCGCCGCGCAATTGCCAACTATGAAGCCTCCAATCGCATGAATGGCGCCAGCGGCAAACGAGCCGACCATCTCTGCGAGGGTCGCCGCCAACCCTTTTTCGCGAATGCTCGAAAGAATGCCACCGAACAAACTGTCGACCCCGTTGCTGATAGCATTCTTGAAGTAGTCGCGGATATTGCGGAAGAACTTGATGGCCCCAGGAGCGAGTTTCTCAATTTGCCCGAGGGCCCACGCGACGCCTTTCTTTGCGGTCTCAACGACGAGCTCTTTACCTTTCTTCGCTCCCGATCCGATCAAGTCGACGCCCTTCCCTATTCCAGAGGCGATCCGGTTGACGTACGGGTTGTCAATCAAATCTCGCTGAATTGCTCCAGAGGACTCAGGGGTAACAGTCGTTGCTGCCGGCTGGCCCTGGGTGACGCTGTCTGCCTGAGTCTCGGCTTCCCTTTCCAGATGGTCGTCGGCGGCCCCAATCAGTATTTCTCCATTGGCAGTGGTTTCACTCTGGCTTGGTCCCTGCCCGGCGGTTTGCTGTTGCACGTGCGTCAATTCGTGGGCCAGCAGGTGCTCCCCTTCTTGTGACGTGGGAGCATATTTGCCGGCAGCGAAATAAATATCGCGGCCCGTAGTGTAGGCATTGGCTCCAAAACCGGCGGCAGAAGCGGCAGAAGCTGGATCGGCATGAATACGCACGTCACCAAAATCAGCTCCGAACCGCTCTTCCATATTGCGGCGGGTCATTTCATCGAGCGGTTGTCCGTTGCCTTGCGGGATCAACTCTCGATCGCCAGGACCGCTCCCAGCGGTCGCGGACGAACCGGATGTCGCGGCTTGAATGAAGCGAGGTTGCTCGGTAAGGGAAGTGAGAGAGGGCATGCTTTCCGCGGATGCGGTGCAGGTCGTGCAGGTGCCGCCACAGGCACACTCACGCTGGATAGTCCGCGAGCGTTTTGAGCTTAGTTGAATCTGACTGATGAGCTGCTGTGTGTAGCGGTTACCGTGAGTTCGCTGCGCCCGACTGAGCGCAATTGCGCGAATGCCTGTGTTTGACTTATACGAGAGCGCTGGGCTTCGAAGCAAACTCTTCGCGTGATTGCGGGACGATCCTCCGGGATCTCCGTTAAAGGCATTATCGAAGATGCGAGACTCGTAGTCTATAGTCTGTTCGGCGGTGGATGAATGCACACCACCATTGCGACTCGCTTGAACCTCTTCGTGAGCGACTTGTGCTTCGCGGGTGAAGTACATTGCACCACTCGACGGTGTAAAGCTCTCCTAGTCAACTATAAGAAGAAAGGGCAGTCCACAAGCTTCGCAATTGATGCTTGCTTTCTTATCGTTTTGAAGGTCGACGTTGTGCACGAGGTAATGAAGATTATCGAGAAAATAGAAATCCACTGACAGCATGTCTAAAACTACTTCGGGTGTGATTTCGCCTTCGATACCCTGGAGATGCTCGAGTGCAACAGCGAGGCGAAGAGCTGCTCTAAAGCCGGGTACATCTTCCCTCCATTGTTCGCGGCCGCTAATCCCAACTTCTCGAGAAGTAACCCACCGCGCCCATGCGGCACGTTCCGATGTGCCGTTGTTCCGATCAGCCGCTCCTAATGTTCCGGATCGAATGGGAGTGGTCAGACGAAACACACTCGAAGGAAGATCGAATCTGACCCTTGACGTGCCCGGCACGCCGGCCGGCCGAATCCCCCTGGGTAGTCGACTACTTAAGGAGGGAACCGCCAGGAACATTCGCCCATCGATTATTGGCCATGGCCCTGCTTGGAGCGCCACGGTTAGGGCGACTATACTGACCTCCGCCTCCCAGTTCAGGCAGTGCGGGCACTGCGCGTATAGGAGGCCCTGCTCTGCGAGCGTTTCGAACAATCTATTTCGTGCGGCAACGATTTGTCCGGCCGCCTGGGCATCCGCGTAGAGTGCTCTCGCGTGTTCGATCCCCACACTGTTTTCGCCTAGCGACTTGATCAACCGCTTGAATTCAGCCGGAAACATTACCGACATTCTCTCGGGTGTGCGGTGTTGCGACTCCAGTACTAACGCGAAGATTTCTCCAAATGCCGGGACGCGCAGCTCCACCTGACGTTCTCTGCCCTGGAACTGAACGCGTGAGTGAAACAACGACTCGAATCGCTTGTCGATAGTCATTTGTTCAACATTTCCTCCAGCTGTTTTTTGGTGAGTGGTTCCAGGTTAGAGCGAGGAAGGTCCATGGAGTCGAATCTTTCGAAGATTCTCACAGCGGCATCATTGAGCGGTATCACGCGCAGCGTCTTAATTCCAGGAGAGTCCATCGAGGGCTGATAGTCCTCACCGTCGCCAATTGCCCCCACAACCGCGTTATCGCTGTTATCGACAAACTTGCTCTTAACTGTCTCAATCCATTTCCCACCCGAAAAGACATTGATGTGGCCGTAGAGTTGGTAGATATTTTTGAGACCGGTAACATCGTTTCTTCTCAACTCCGGAATCAAACGCAGCCGGTTTGAGATTGGCGGAACCATGCCCTTCTTGATTGACTCCATCTCGTCAGCTTCCAATGCCGCAACTTCCTCCTGTTTTAGTTGCTCCGTATTTGGCTTTTCGCCAAGTAGCTTGGCTAATTCGCTGATTTCAACTTCCTTGATCTGAGCCATCAGCCCGTTCAACTCAGACGGGAATATGATGCCGCGCTTGTGAAAGCGTATTTCGTCGGCTTGTTTTTTCAGTCCTACCGCGGTCTTCAGCCGTTTGATCTCGGCCGACTCTTCCTGCTTCACCGCCGGGTCTGCCTTGGCGATACTCCAGGCCTGATCGATTAGACCATTGATAGCGGCATTGGCATTTTCTACTCGCTGGAGTTCTTCTTTATAGTAAGGATGCTTGTCTATGAACTCCTGATAGGTCTTGGCGTCGGCGGTGTTTGAAAAAAGGGCCACGACTAGCGACTCTGGCGGTCCATACATCACTTCTACGGTAGCCTTGTATCGCATAACCGCTACCTCAACCATCTTGACCAGCGAGTCCGCCGATAGCCTTTCTTTCATAAAGCGCATCTCGGCTTTGAATTGCGTCTCACCGGTTCCCTGAGGCAAAAGAGTTGGTCCGCAGAGCTTCATGGCTGTTTCGATATAATGTTCGTGGATCACACCCATCAAGTGTTCGTACTTCTCCAATTCTTCGACATAAACTGCTCGGGCTGTGGAGTTCTGGCTGAATAACCCTTTAGACCGCAAGTCGCCCTGACTTCGCGGATCAAGACGGTACCTCGCATTTTCAATCATCGACTTAGCTTCCTTGTCCTTCTTCTTTATCTCATCATGATCAAGCTCTGAAGAACTCTTATAGACTTCTTCGAACAGTGCAAAGAGCGCTTTTTTCAGCCGCTTCCACTGAGGCATGTCGCGAATGTCGTCCGCGCTCATAGTGTCAAGCGACATGCCCGCTTCGATATCGGCGAAAGTTTTCTTCATGAGTTTCTCGGTGGGCTCGGGCTCCGGGTTCATTGCCTCTATGGTTCGCAACGCGCTCGCAGGCGAAGTCCCTGCTTTACCAGACTTCTCCCATTCTGCTTGCTTCTGCGCTGCGACTTGCCTGAGCTTGGCTCGCTGATATTTTTCCTCCCATGCAGCGATTTCCTCTCCGTGCGGATTAGCTTCGCGCTGCAAGGTAATAAACTGTTCGCGATATTGATCGAGTTCTTTGAGACCAGCGTAGTTATTCTTGGCATCCTCGTAGGCAGTTTTGAATTCACCCAGGATTTCTCTCTCGAGTTTAATGGCGTTGATGCGGTGATCGCGTGCGGCTATACGAGCTTGCTCGCGCAGCGCGGCTGGATCAGAAACGGCCAGATCTTCCAGACCACTCGCGGTCCGGTCGGCCAGCATGATTGAACCAACAACGATGCTATATTCCTTAACTAGTTTACGAAGCGTCTGATAAACTTGAATTACATCAGAAGGATTGAATCCGTATCGCCTCTCGAGCCATTCACGTACTCCCAAGCCCTCCATAATCAATGGTCCCGCAAAAGAGATGAGGAACCCGGCGATCTTTGCGAGAGGGTGTGGCGCCTTCATCAATACTTGGCCCACCGCCATCAAACCAAGATTTATCGCATTGGAAATTATCGCGTAACTGATCTCAATGTCTCTTTGTTCGTCTGACTCATAGTCCCGGGCGATAGCAGCCCCGACGTCGAGCAGCGAAAGCACCACGAAGACACCATTGCTGACGGGAATGCCACGAACCATCTTGACCGCAGCGGCGGTTGCTCCAAGATTATGCGCGGTGCCGAGAACCAGCTCCATATTGTTGGCCCGGCCGGCTTCCCACCGTTTCATAAGGTCACCCTGACCCTTGACGGTTTGGATTACCATGACCATTCCAAGGGCACGGCCGGCAGCATTCAAAGCGCCAACAGTGGCGCGCATGGCAGTTGATTCCTGGGCCGGTTTCTGAATCGTTACCACGTGGGTTTCAATGATCTCGCCGCTACCAATAGCTCGTTCGAGGGAACCTGCCTTCTTTTCACCCTCCAATGCAGTAATCTTTGTTTCAACACTCTTGAGGTCGTCCGCGAGCAGTGTGCGGGTAACGCCTTCAGGAAGCGGCTTTTGATTTGGATCAGTTGGATTTAGTTCGTTAGTGAGGATTGTCTTGTACCTTTGCAGCTCCAAAAAGAGTTCGGCAGTGACTGAGTCGGGCGCGCCACCGCGCGCAATCTGAGCGCCGAGTTCATTGATTCGCGATCTAACGGTCTTCAATTCGAGTGCCCGTGCTGCGGGTGAGCCTGGTTCTGGATTCGTAAGGTTTACTTCCTGACGCAATACAACCATCGCCATTTCGGTTAAGTGAAGGTCAGTCGTGAGAGGCTTATCGAAATTCCATTTTTCGAGCAGAGCGTCGAGCTTTTGCCGTTCCGCAATCGCGGGTTCCTGAACAGCGCTTATGCTCTGAGTGGTTCGAGTTTTTGCCTTTGTCTGTAAAGCCTCCTGCCCCGCCTTCAGGTAGGCGTTCAAGGCCGTGTCGATCTGGTTGACCTTGGTGTCAATTTCCGCGATTGCTTCACGAATGACTTTCTGATTGTTCGGGTCTTTTTCGTCAGCGAGTGCGACTTCCTTCGTCTGTTTGTCGGCTCTCAGTTGATCTAGTGCCATCTTGGCTCGCTTAATCGACAATTCGCCTGCAGAGGGCCCGGGTGCCTTAGCCGCGGGAGTGCCGGCCAGTTTCGTGCCCTGTGTGGTGGTGATCTCGAAGAAAGTGACATCACGTCCGGACGTGGCAAGGTACACTTCGAAACCAAGACTACGCAGCAGCCAGATGTTTACCGGATCAATAAGAGTCTTTGCTCCTGGCCGCGACAGGTCGGCCTGGGCTGAGACAACAACCGCGTCAGCACCGTTTTTTGTTTGGAACGTTGAAAGGAAGTCAACGATCTTTCGCAGCTGGGTTGCGGGAATGCCGGCACCTTTCCACCCGGTTTGCATATGGTGTGAGGCATCCCAAATCTGCACCTTTACCGAATCGGTTGGACGAAGCTTTCTTACTTCCTCCGCAAAACGCTTTGTAAGCGCGTCCATATCGCCGGCTCGGATGTCCGGCATGACCAAAAAACGTAATGCGCCCGGCAATTCAATCAGGTAAGCCGACGCGTACGGATCGACGTCCTTTTTCTCGGTGCTTCGTCTGCGGTCTATCGTAAGAGGGTCGGTCGGCTCCTTCATCGTCTCTCTAATTTCGAGAGGGTCTTCCGCTTTGAACTCATCAGGAGAGCTGGTATCCCCAGTTCTTAGGTCAACATCGACGACGTCGAGCCTTCCTCCTTTTGAGGGAATAAGGGATCGCTCTTTAAGCTTGGGGACCTCATCCATGCGATTTTTCAATTCCTCGGCGGCATGCTTCTCCCACCTTTCCTGCATGATGCCCTTGTCAGGATGCTCATTTGCTGCCTCCCATTCGGCACGCGTCTCTGCGATCTCCTTTTTAATCGCCGCCTCAGTTTGTTTGAGTCGCTCCTGCTGGATTTTTACGAGCTCTTTGCGGAGCGCTTTGTAACCTGGCCAGCGTTTCTGCACGTCGTTAATTCGAATGGTGTCCACTCGGAACCGTCGCATGATTTCCTGGATCAATGAGACGTGGTCTTTGTGAGCATGCGATATCAGAATCTCGCGAATCGGATCGTTCTTGATGAAATCGGCCAGCTTTTGCATCGTTGCGTCAACCAACGCGTCGTAACTAGTGGCTAAGCCTCGATTGTTAACGCCCGCATCAATAATCACTATGGTGTTGTCCATGAGTCTGAGCGCTGAAGTACTGGCGGCTCCCACCGCGAACTTGGTGTACTTCGAAGTGATGACATGCTCAGATGTTGCCGCAATGACATCGAGCTTTGTGCCATCGTTCGCCGTCACGACAGAACCGGGAGTGACCGGCGGGGCGGAAGTCACCTTGGTCGTGGTTGTTGTGGTCGTGACAGTAGTGGGGGGCGGCTGGGGCGTTTTGGGAAGCTGAACAGAGGTGATTGGAACGGCGTAGTAAACTATGTCTTCTCCTTTCAAAACATCCGTGTGGATCACGATTCGAATCTGCTCTCGATCAGAAATACGTCTCGGATCCATCAAAAACGGTGCGTTCACTACGACGTCGTGATCCGCCTTGCCGGGCTCGACCAGAGTAGCGCTGTCAACGAACGGGGGAGCATCAGATACGGGTTTGTCATCACGAAATCCACCAGAGGGCTGGCGTTGGATAGATTGACTGGCTGAACCCGAGACGGCGTTTGTAGATCTGTTTGGCCCGAGTGGAGGAGTCTCCGCTTTCGATTGAACTATCGTGTCAGCAACGCGATCTGCTTCACGTTCTAAAGGATCTTCAGGACTGCCAATCTGAAGACCATCTCGGTTGGGGAGGACCGACGTTGGTTGTTTCCCTTGCTGTTGTTGAATGGTGTGAGTTAACTCATGGGCCAGAAGCCGTTGGCCATCGGTACTGTTTGGCGAATATTGGCCGCCGGCAAAATAGATATCGCGGCCAGTCGTGAAAGCATTCGCTCCCAGCGACCCCGCCGAAGTCGCTGCCTGTGAATCCGAATGTATTCGAACGTCGTCAAGAGCGGCGCCAAACCGAGACTCCATCTGCTTGAGGGTACCGTCGGGCAGTCTCTCGCCTCCGCCCGTTTTCCCGGCGACCGAGTCAGACAGGTTTCCGAACACGTTGCCGCCGTCATTGTTTAGCGAGGCGGTTTCCGATCCGCGCTGGGCTGACGCCGCTTGGGATAGCAGGCAAGCCTGGCAAGTTCCTCCGCAAGCGCACTCCCGCTGAACGGTTTGAGTCGGGCTTGCTTTGCGTTGAACACCCCGCAGCATTGCCTGCTGCACGAAATGGTTACCGTGACTCTGCTGAGCGCGCCTTAGAGCGGTGCTGCGAAAATTGCCGTTGGGCGAGAGCAGAAGGGCAGGATGATTGAAAACTCGGGTGGCTGGTGGTTCTCCGAATGCGCCTGTAAAAGAACCACCCAGGGGGCCGCCGGCTTGGTAACCGGACAATTCGGATGATGAGGTGGCATCCGGCCTTCGCGTGGAGTCGTGCTCCTCCGCGGCACTGGTGGTTTCGGTAGCATGGGCCATGGCAATGGAGCCCTGTTTCGATGATTCAACGGTTTAGCTCAAGTGTTGTTGCTGCTTACTTCACAATGCGTCACTAATTCTCAGCCGTGACCTGCTCAATCGTGACGCTTACGGTTCTATCGCGCTCAACGTTCAAAACAAAACTGGGATACGGCGTTGTCAGTTGCGTTGGAGTTTCACCATCAGGCGAGATCAAGGTCATTGAATAGTTCTCCGCTGCCTCGTGCGGTGAAGATTTAGTGTAGTAACCAATGGAGAGGCGATAAGAACCTTCTTGCACACTCAGTTCAAAGCTCTCACCATTCAAGGGGAGTTGGTAAAACCACGATTCGATGACATGCTCGTCGACGGTGCTAAAAAACTTTTCCAGAGCTTTAGGAATGCCGGCCACGTGCACCGGATCGACTCGAAGAAGTAAGTAAGGTGGCCAGCCTTGACGTGAGTTAATACGACCACGGATTCTGTAGAACTGCTCATTGCCTATGTCCAAGCGTAGAGCGGCGGCGACTTCGTTGCCGGCCACCGCGATCGTTCGCTGCAGAATCGCGAGCACCGGACCTTGTATCTTGGCAATTATTATCGCGCCGCTGTGTCGTTGTTTGTCCGACAGATCGAACTGGAAAACGCCGGTTTCGTCAGTGGTGGCACTGGCTAACAGCCGGCTCATGTCGGCAGATATCAGCAGCACTCGCCTATCTGCCAAGGGCCTACCACCAAGCTCGAGAGCGCCAGTCACCATGGTTGTCACCTGGAATCATTGAATGTAATCAAACGTTGGATACTCTTTGACAAGTTCGTTCCTGAAATCAGAAGGCATCCCTGTCACCGCGGACCCGGATTGAAAAGCGGTGCTTCTTGTTACGCTCGTCTTTGAAGTGTACTCCCAGGTCACAACCAGAGAGACGCGATAAATTGTCTTGTATTCGCGAATCAAGAAATCATCGAAGTGATCTTTTTCTATAACTTTGATCGCTCCGGCATCGAACTGTTTTGCAATGATGTCTGAGAATTCCCCCGGACGATCATAGATCGTTGTGCCCGTGGTGGTACGTATGTTAATGCCTCCGGTCTCATAGAATGGAGTGTCCTTTATCGCTGAGTCGACTTCATATTTGGGCGCCGTGGGGTCGGTGGTTAAGTCCATCGTCCGACCCCCGGGGACCGGAAGACCTGTTGCAGCCACATGTTTGACAGACCCATCAGACTGGGTCGACAGAATTTCGGACCAAAGGAATTGAATCCAGCGAGAGTCTTCCGACTTTCCACCTGAATAGACGATCGAGAATCCTCCGGCGCGAGTTGTAGTACCCACCTTGTATTCGACTTCAATATGAACCGATACTTCGCCGTCGCCGACTTTTGCTTTGAGTTTTTCGGTACCTGCTTTGACGACGGTGGCCGACGTTTCTGGTTTTGCAGGAGGCGGAGCATTGATAAGAAAGAGAGCCTGAGCTTGCGCGTCGCCACTGAGGGAGAGCCGAATTTCAGATTCGAGATCGCTCTTGAAGGCAGCAGCATAAGCATCTTTGACTTTCTTGACTTTTGCGGCATCGCGACTCAAAGATGTCAGGAGATTCATTATCGCCGATTCATCTACACCGGCACCGGCGATTGCATCATGCAACTTTTGCGCGAGTTCCGCCTCCGTGAGCGGAGCACGATGAATCGCGGCGGGCTTTGGCGCCGACATCCGGCTAAAAGCAAGCGAACTTCCCGAGCCCTGATACCGTCCGATTGAATCAGCTTCCCGTTCGCTAGGATCGTCGTCAGAAACGACCTCAGTGGTAGCTAGTGACCTTGTCGACTGGTCGCCCGGTTCATTACGTAAGGCATGAGCAATCTCGTGTGCCAATAGTTCTTTACCGGCAGATGTTACCGGTGCGTATTTGCCGGCGCCGAAGTAGATATCCCGGCCTCGAGTGAGGGCCGCAGCGCCGAGCGAGTCTGCTGATTTCGCCGCGCTATCGTCGGTGTGAACTCGAATCCCGGCTAGATCTCGCGCCGCTGGCGATTCGACAAGTCTGTCGATGCTGCCGCCCGGTGATCCATCCATACTCTGATCGATTTCAGGGTCTTTTCTTCCTACCGGTTGTTGAACGGTTTGGTTTCCAGTGACGAGTTTAAGATCACGGAGGCTGGCGGCAGCAGGGTGCACACCTTCTACATCCGAGCCCGGTTCTTCCTCCTCGGCTTCGGATTCAGTTGATTTAATTCTGGAGAACCACCACGACATTAGTTTTGAATCGCACGTTGCGGATCTTCGGTCTTGAATAATTCTTCGAGGTGAGGGTTGACAACTCTCTTCTCGAAGTCCAGCCACACGCGTTTGTCTTGTCGGCAGTCGTAGCCGCGGCAAGGCAGCGGGCGCTGCTCACGCACGGTGCAGCAGCTGTTCTGGCGATCCAAATGCCGGCAATAGCCATCAGCGTCCTGCGCAATCAAATACGGTCTGGCTAGATCCCATTTGATTACTCCTTCTTCGACATCCTGTTGTGAAAGAGCAAAACTCATTCGGCAGCACGCGGCCTTGCAGAGATGGACTCGATTCTCGCAATCAATCTCAACCGTCTCGGAGAAGGTGTACTTGTCGCGCTCGTCTTCCTGCATCGCCACGCCCATTCCACGATCGAGATACGATTCCAGGAGTCGTGTAGCGACCTCGCGTTTCTTGTCCTCGAGCTCATCAATTATCAGGAGTCCTTTTTCGGTCAGTAGTTCAATCAGCGCAAAAAGGAAAGAAGCGCTCTCGAGCAACTTGCTGGTATTTGAATTCAGGCGACTGTGGCAATAGAGCAGACCGCCGGCTATTTCACTGCGCCTAATGCTGGATTGAATGTTGACTAGTTCTGTCATGGTTGTCCTCGCTGGTGCCAGCTCTGAGGCGCAGCAAGCTGTCCAGTCTGCCTTGCGAGCTGCGTGAGAAGTGTCGTTCCGGAACTAACGTCTTCTCGCGCAAGACCCACCGCAGACTGGACGGCTTGCTATACCTGGAGCCAGAAACAACTTTGCGCCCACCAGTGCCTGCCATCCTTGATCCACGCCGGCAATAGTTTCATCAAGCGCTCCGGGCAGTCAGTTCGTAGTAAGGACCAAAGTCGGTCTTCACCGCCAGTTTCCCCTCTTTCTGATATTCTGCCTTGGTCGCGAGAATAAGATGGGACATGTTTATCGGCTTCGATTCCTGAGCAGCAAGAAAGGCGGCGCTCAAGACGATGTTCTTGATGTTTCCTCCGGGCCACTTGAAGTTTTGGGCCAGGAATTTGAAGTCGATCTCTTTGTCTCTAGGTGTATCCTTTGGAAAATGTCCACGCCATATGCGTTCTCGGAGTGTCTGATCCGGGAAAGGAAACTCGAGAACTTCCTGCATGCGGCGCAGGAAGGCGTCGTCAAGATTCTGCTGGAGGTTTGTTGCCAGGATTACAACACCCTCATATTGTTCAACCCGCTGCAAAAGGTAATTCACTTCAATGTTGGCGTAACGATCATGCGCGTCTTTCACTTCGGTTCGTTTGCCAAAGAGTGCATCAGCCTCGTCGAAAAACAGTAGCGCCTGACTCTGTTCGGCTTCACGAAAGATTGCGCTCAAATTCTTTTCGGTTTCACCAATGTACTTACTGACTACGCTCGAGAGGTCGATCTGGTAGAGATCCAGCGAGAGTTCGCCGGCGAGCACTTCCGCCGCCATGGTTTTCCCAGTGCCTGATGGTCCGGTGAAAAGTACGTTGAGGCCCTTTCCGCGAGAAAGCTTTTGGCCGAAGCCCCAGTCTCTATGGACCACCCTCCGATACTTTATCCATGCAGCAATGTTCTTTAGCTGTTGGGCTTTTTCCTGAGGCAGAACGATGTCTGTCCAGGAGTAGCGAGGCTCGATCCTGATTGCGAAACGGCCAACCTGAGGACTGGTCAGGGCACGACCTGCGTCGAGTAAGTCCTGAATCTCAGGCTGCACCTGAGCTGGATTTCGAACGGCTACGAGACTGCGCGCCATGTCGACAGTCTGGCGGATGCGCTGACCACCGAAACGAAAAGTATCTGCCAGACGAGCCGGATCTGCGCCGCTTGAGGCACCTTTGAGAGCGACCTCCCACGTCTGGCGTCGCATATTAAAACCAGGACTTTGAACCTCCAGCTGCCACACCCGTAAGTTGGTAGGAATTCGAGCAAATGCGCTCTCTGAGCCAAGCAGAAGAAGCGGTTCCCCGAAAATGCGTAACGCCTCCCATAGCGAACTCTGTGTCTGACTTATGATTTGGTTCTCGCCGCCGTTGGGTGCAGTTTCGCGATCTCTGACACCAACAAGCGCCCGCCATAGAACGCTATCTCGTACTAGTTTCGCGACCGCAGCTTCGTCCCCACCAAGTTGTGCGAGGTCAACCAGTATCAGCCGTCTATTCAACAGCTGCGCGAGTGCCTCCGCAGCACTCGAGAGTGCCGCCTCTGACTGACCGATCAACCTGAGAGCAATTGCTCGTCGATCGCCGCGGCCTAAATAAGCCGCGAGATTGCGGAGTCGCTTCTGTGTGTCTGGATTCATCTCGGAGGCATGATTTACGTAGGTCGGGTTAATCAGAAGTGCGGCGTGCGCGCCTGTTGGAGGCTGATCGAGAAGGAACGCTATAATCGTCTCATCCACCTTCAGAAACTTATGAAGTAGCGGCGCACTTCTGTCGTGCGGCTGTTCAGCCAATTCCAGCAAGTGATTGGCGAAGAGCGATGCTGAAGGTGAAAAGACCGGCCGGGCGTCTATCTTCTCTCGTTCCGATCGACAAATCAGGTTCAGGGCAAGGTTGACGCTTGGCCGTTTCCTAGTCACATCGTTTTGTAGATAGGCGTAAAGAGTTTCGTAGTTAGGCTCTAGTTCGATCGCGATTGTCAATAAAAGGATATCTACCTCGGCTGGAGACAGGTTGAACCGCTGAGCGAGACCGGGTAGTGCGAGACACGTTTGCCCTTGTTCCGTCAATCTTCGCCGCTCATCAATATCTTGTCGCATTGCCTCCAACTGCTGATCGATTGCGGCTAGCTCTTCCCTGGCTGCCTCCTGTCGTCTCCATCGTTCGCCAAAGAAGTCTTTCGCTTGTACTAGTGCGTCGATCTCCGGCTCGGAAATTACCAAGCCGCGAAACTCATCGGCTGTCTGCCCAGTCTCGGATCGTCGCGCCACGAGTAGCGCGCGCTGAAGCAATAGGTCGAGTCGTGCCAACTCGTGCCTTAGGTGCTCCATACTG
>CAZOOE010000005.1:6822-22186 GCA_964581275.1 uncultured Clostridia bacterium | reverse complement strand
TTATTTAATGCTTCCATGTCGGCCCTTTCTGAACCGTCCCTCAGACAGGTCAAATACATTTAGCGTCTTCTGGTTGTCAACGAGAGGGAACGACAACCTGCTCCCGTTGTTTTGCTTAGCTCATAAGTCTTCCAATTGAAACTCCAGTCGACGACCGCCTAACCAACTCACAGACTCAACTGGCTGATCAAAGCCGGAAAGATGAAGCGCGATGTGAAACGGGTTGTGCTGGAGGATGACCAGAATCCGTTTCTCGTCGATGCAGATGCGGCCCGGCTGTCGGAAAAAAGACTTGACCACAAAGGGAGCAGATGCTTTTCGAAAGCCGCGCACTCTTGCAGCGAATTCCTTAGTCATCCAGCTGGCAAGCAAATCGAAGGTTGTGTCCCAGTCTCTTGATGTTTTGTTGTCTATTTCCTCACCCAGATCAAGCGCTAGTAGCAGCTCCTGTCTTTCGGCGTCTGCTGACGATGATAGAAAGCCGCGGAACGATTTCAAATCTGCAGACGCAGGTTCGACCCATCCGGCAAACACAAAAAGGCCCGAATCCAGATGGTCGGTTTCCGGCCCGTTTCCTAGTAAACGAAGGCCCATTCCTGCCAGGCAATATCCGATTGCACGAGGTCCGTAGTTGAGCCCTAACGACGTCTTGAGGATCCTCTGCGGCCAATCAAATCGATTGAGCAGACCAACCAGGAGGAGCAATCCCGCGGAGTCACTCGCCAGCCAATAGGATTCCTTACTTCGTTCGATAGGCTTCCCCTCAGACAGAGGAGTCAACTCGGTGAGCAGTTGAGCGAGTGCTGCGAGCTTCCGCTCTTGAATCTCGCCGCCCGCTTGAAACGCCAGACTTCTAACCTGCTCAACCAAAGCGAGAGCGACGGGATCGCCTCGATGGTCACCGCGCGTTAGTGACTCCGCCGACAACTGCTCGACCCACATCGCCGGCTCAAACGGATTGGTAGCCTCAACGAGAACATCCAGCGCCCTCAGCAAAATCAAGATGAGTCGTGGCGTCCAATGCGATTTAAGGCTGAGCTCGTCCAGTTTGCTGAGACTAAGGGACAACCGCAGCGCGCGCCTTCGCGTCGCGAGCTTGCCACTCACGTGGGAAGACGAGGTTATGAGCGCCCCAATAGTGAGCAAGTCATCGATAGTCGGCTCGCTATGAAGGGAGACCGTTCTGTTGGCGATACTTACGAAGAGTCGGTCCAAAGCGAAATCGTCGAGGAGCAACAGCAGTGGTTCGAGCCGACCTTGCGCGTCCAGCGACAACAGGACAGATAGGATCTCTGATGGTTCCCGGCAAAGAACTGTCACTGCGGCTTCTGCAGTGCCCAACCGAAAGAGGTCCGCGAACTCCTCGTATTCCCACTGTGTTGGAGCGGCGCCTGATATCAGATCAGAAATAAAGTTCGCGAGCCATTGTGTCCGGGTCTCTGCCTGGACGACCTCCCTTTTGTCGGCCCGGGCAGAAGACAATACCATCGATAGAGTGCGAAGAAACTCAACCGCCCAGGCCCGTGCGAGATTTTCTTCAGTCAGATTTGTGGCAGCGACTTTCAATTGAAGCGGCAACCGGCGTATTCGGATAACCGTGGGTTGGCTATCTGGAAGTAAGCTAAGCTGGCGTTTCAATTCTGAGGTTAATCCTTGCCGAACGACGCGGTCGACAAACTCACGCGTCAATTGTGAGCGACGAGGCACTCTGCAACGAGTCTTAAAGTTGGAGATTGTTAGGCTCATGGATAGAACACAATGATGTAACTAACCAACAGCGACTTAATACTGAGAATCGGGTTGTTGGGGATCGTCGTGTCATTCGGTCCAATCGTCCAATTCACAACGAAATCGAACACGTTCTTGCTGGCTAGTTGTTTTTGGGGCGAGTCGGCGGTTACGCGCACGATTGGCGAGAGTCCGCCATTGATGTTTGTCCACCAGCTGTTTACTTCATTCTTGGTTTTCCACTCGATTCCCGCGATCGCGACCGTGATCGAAGCGCTCGCCGCTTCCGGCAGCTTGCTGGCCAGAGAAAAGGGCACGGTGCCGAGTGAAGGATTGTGCAGGGTGTCAGGAGTTATCGCGACCGAGATTGCGCTGACTTGAATGTCGGGCATCAGAGTTTGGAGATACTCCTTCAAGGCCAGCCACTCTGTGTCAACTTGCTTGTAGAAATCGCCCCTCATGAATAAATCGTGCCGCACCTTCAGGTTTCCTTTTTGACTCGGAAAGGGTGAGATCGTCGGTGCCGGAGTTACGTCAGCCTTCAGCACCTCGAAGTCCTTCCCGCAAATCATATTTTTGCGGGCGCGCAAATCCGCTTCGACACTGATCGGCCGGTTGGCGTCAGGAGCGCTGTCACCGAGACTCGCTACCGGTGCAACAATTCGCTGAGCGCGAACACCGATATACGTTCGATTCTTGGGCCAGGCGTTGGATATCGTCAGGTCCGCGGCTACATCAACTGAACCAAGCCGAACCGGCCAGGGCTTCTTCACGGGGTCATCCGACAATTCGTCGGTGGCTGCGGGCTCTGTTACTTTTTTTGGATCAACCGAATCATCGAGCTGGTTGGAAATTACTATCTGATAAGACTCGTGGCGGCGGGTGTATTGATCCTCGAGATCGCATACGCGAAAGCCGGCGGCAGGCGGGGTTGCGAGTTCGCTCGAATAGACAATGAACAGAGAGTATCTGCCGGGGAGAGTTATCCGGTTTGCGGTAATATCATCTTCACTGAGGACGTAGGGGGCGAAGAGAAAGATCTCACGACCATAGGCATCGATGGCCATACCAGGACTGATGTAGTACTGATCAGGCGCGCCCGCAACCACCTCACCCAGTTTGACGTCCAATCCTTCAACAATGCCCCAGAGATGAAGGGAAAGGTTCAGCCGCCGGCGCATCTCCATGTGGTAGTTTTGCTCAGCGATGAAGTCAAAGCTTCTCAGATACTCGCGCTCGTAGTAATTGAGGCGCTCGATGTTGTTAGCCATTCTCGCCCTCCTGTTTCGGGCCCGGTGATCGGCGACGACTTGAACGCTTCTTTTGCGCGGCCTTCTTAGCGTCTTCTCCGGCGACGCGCGCTAGCTCGTCGTGAATCCTTTTTCGTATCTCGTCAATCGACACCTCAGCAGCCCCCGTCAACTTCAGAAGGTAGTCTTCGGTTGCGGCGATTCGTCGTTCAATATCCTGGACTCGCAGGTTGGCTTCGTCCGCGGCTAATTCCGCCCTCAACACCCGGCTTTCCAGCTGCTTTGTTGTTTCTTCTGCTTGATGACCGAGGGGAACCGCGTAGGCATTTACGATCACGTTTTCATCGTTGTATTCGGCAACCACCGCGGATTCGGCGGGCTTGGCGAGTCCGCTTCGGTACATCATCTCGACCGGATGCACAAACTCCGGGGCAACTGACGCTTGCCGATAACTGACGTTCTTGAGTTGAAGAGTGTTGATAGCGCGCATCAATTGCTCACGATTCAAGTTTTGCAGTATCGCGGGTGAGAAAGTATCCGGTGTGGCGAAGTTAAAGGCCTCCCTTACAGATTTAGCCAGACTGGAAAACGCACGCACTGACGCAGTTCCCGCGAGGTTTAAGGACCGAGGACTGACCGACAGCAGACCAAGCAGCCATTCGCAGTCAAAGTCAAATTCAGCACAGCAAATATGATGCGGCTTCACGTCGCAGGCGTCGTCATGTCGGTTGGTGACGTTAGCGCCGGCCAAGTTGGTGCCCGTTTCACTAGTTCCGGTTGTGTAGGGTTTGTCCTCCCGCTTATCCTCCTCGCAAGCCGCTCCTCCGATAACCGTCGCGACCAACACCTGCCAAAAGTTGGCAAACGACCAAACATAAGATCGTGGGCAGTTGCAGACGTGGGTAACGCAGCCGCCTCTGACTTCGACTGTGCCAAGAACAACACAGCTCGCATGGTTGGGACCCGGACAACGGGGAATCAATTCGCCAAGCGCGCAGGAAATTGCATATTGCCAGGCCAGACGTAACAGCTCGCAGAAGGCGCTGCGAACGTTTGCGCCATAGTTCGTTTGATATGTTTTTTGATCGGGCAATATGATGTTTCTAATCTCATCATCCAATTTACAGTTGTATCTGTCCGGATGTTTTTTGAGGAAGAGCAGCAAGAGCCCACGAAGCTCGCAGAACAGGTTGTCATATTGCCCGGGAGTGATTTGGGCTGGCGACTTAAGAATCGTCTCGAGGTCAGAAGTGTTAGTCTGCAGGGCGTGCGCAAAAGCGCCTTTGGTAAACAGACAAAAGCACGCTTCAAGACGCTGCAGCAGCTCTTCCGCCCAGTCGTTCTTCTGTGGCAGTTCATCGAGGACATCGAACCAAACCCCTTCTCGTATTCGCGTCGGCTCACATTCCGTGAGGGTCGGTGTACATCCCGCGACGAAAGGTGTAGTGAATTCACGAGGCTCTTCTTCGTAACAAATGGCCACGTAGAAGCACTGGCGATAATCACAATCCGGTTGGTCTTCTTCCGGTTTGCAGGGATCATAGGCTGCGTCGCCCACTACATAGCCCTTCTCCTTAAGCTTGGCAAGAACGTCAAAACGAAGCGGTTCGCAGACGACGAGGTCGTTGCCGCAGTCGTCAATAGCGTAGCCTTCATCGATCATTATCCCGCCACACTCCCGGTCGCAGGTCAAACGGAGACCGCACACTACTCCCCAACCGTGCAGGGTCCGGTTGTACAGCTTGTGCTTTTCAATCACGTATTGTTGCTCCGTTGATAGATCAGTATCTGTCAGCAGGTGTCCGCAAAAATAGTTGGGCCGTTCGAAGCAGACCAGATCACAGCAGGTGCCACCGGGTTTCGGATTGGAACAATGGCAGGTCTCCGGCTTTGGTTTATTGTAAGTGTTGTACCTTGTTTCTATCACGGTAGCCTCCAATCAACGTAGCTGCGACTTCCTCGGCATGCATGAAAATTTCGACGGCTGTCCGGCTCGTATTTTGTTCATTGGCGCGTTTCGGTTGTCACCCGAATCCAACTTTCAAATACGCCGCCGGCAACCCCGTCTCCCGTGGGCGTCGCAACAACGTAGGTTCCATCGTCATCAAGTCGAGCGAGCAAATCACCATCAATTGCCAGTCCCTTGTCATCCAGGACTTGGCCACATCGCAGCTTCAAGTAAAGATCAAATCTGGTGCGATCGAGGCGTCGTTGGACATAACGGGGATCGATTTCCAGATATGCCCGCAGGCGGTCTTCGCTCATTCTCACCCGCGTGGGAACCACTTCCATCTCTCCCGCTCCAGAAGGATCGGTATATCGCACTGCAATCGCCTGAAAGGTACGCCGGTTAAGTCCTTCGCGTCGAACAGGCGATCCAAAAGTTACCTCGAATCCCTTCGGTGAAAAGTCGTCACCGATAAACTGACGCACGAAATCGTGAAAGTGATATTCCCCTTGATGGGTCCAACCGATATCCACAATCTGCGTCAGGGTCTTGGTTGGAATCTTTTCGGCCAGGCAGTGCACAATTTGCTCGAGAAACTGAGTGCTATGCAAAACGGGCCGCAATGAGTAGTCGATGCGGTCTTCCGTCACCGCTTCGCCCAGGACGTGATCGTTGACGATTGCCAGCGGCAAGCACTTCAAATCAAGTGGTGCCGCACAGGGATCGACCAAGACATCGAATAGTTTGAGACAGTCGTCTTCCTCGCAGTGATACGGGTCCTTGATTTGATCCAGACCGTCCGGCTTTTCAGTTTCGACTGTCAGCTTATAAGTCTCACAAATGCGATTTGGTTTTTGTCCACTGTCCCTGCAGGCACACTCATCGAAAGGAGCCGGCATCATTTCGTCGTCACATTCAGCGTAAGCTAGACAAAAGTACAAAGTAACGGAGGGTTGGCAGGTCTGTGACTCGTCTGAATATCCACCGTAGGAAGGTTGGCTGTACGGGCTGCTTGATTGGTAAGCGCGACCTTGCTGCTCCGGGGTAACATAGTTTCGCTGCGCCTCACTCTGGTCATAAGGAGAGCCTTGGCCATACGGCTCCGCTGTCGTCGGCTTGTTGGTATAGAAGCCTTCGGGTCCTGCATTTGAGCCGCCACTGTAGGCTCCCGACTGATACCCCCACTCTTTAGGCGGGTCGGGGGGACAAGGATCCTTGCCGCCCTCCGGCAACGGTGTCGGCTTTGGCAGCTCGACCTCTACCTCTTTGAGAATGCGGATAAAGCGGCCGCAGGGATCGATAGCCAGGCCTGGCTCAACAATCACCTTCAGTTCAGGGCAGTACGGATGCGACCTGACTTTTAAACCGCATATCACTCCCCAGCCGTGAAGGGACAGGTGGTGCAAGCGAAGCTTATCGATCAGGTAGCGCTGTTCAGCGGTCAGATCTCTCTCAGTTAGCAACTTGCCCGTGAAGTAGTTGTTGCGGCAGAACGCCGGAATGTCGCAAGGGATCACCTTGCACCCTTGCGACGTCTGCTGGTTCTGGACGTATTGGTTGGTCTTGGTCTTCATCGTTAAACTCCTTCACGAGAGCTTTGTCGTAATTCCAGTTCGCGGCCGGAGAGCTGTTCCTCGAGCGCGAAGTTGCTTCTCTTCCCGGGAACAAGACAAGATCGCATCGTAGTTCAGGGTTGAGAGGGTGTTGAGGACCAGGTAACTGATGCCCCCGACAACAGCGTCAGCGCCGACGGTTGCCTGCACCCCAACCCGAAGCCTCGGCAACACAGGACAAAGCTCAGCTTGAGTGTGAGCGGGCTTTTCCCGCTCTACTACTTGCAGCACCTTCTGTCTGGTCTCAGCTACTGTGTACGGACTGGCTGGAAAGAAAACGGAGAATCGGTGGGCTCCCCAATCGAATGGCTCAATAACAGGCTCGGGATTACTAATTAATCGAAAGTATCCCAGTTGCGAGTAGGAAGTGAGTTGAAGCCGTTTATAAAAATCGCGACTCCACAGTCTGACCGTACCATCGAGGGGAAGCCTGATCTTGTAGTCCTGGAGTTTCTCGCCGCACAAACCGATCTTGACTGGCGCCTCGACTGTTGCGCACGGGTCCTGCGCGGTTGATTGCTCGGTATTGGCGATAACCGAAAGCACAGGCCAACGACGAAGTCTGAAGTGTTCGAGAACCTTCGCAAACTGAACGCCGGTATGATCCTGAATCGCTTGTTCAACGCCCTCGACAGTTCCACGTTTGCGATAGGTGCTGAAAGCGTTCTTCAGCATCTGACGTTTCTTTTCGCTGGACCATTCCAGCGGTGGTCCAATCTCGCGTTCTTCCGAACCTGGCGGACACGCTGGCGGTGGCTGGCAGGTTTGCTCCGTCTGGCATTCGTAACGACAACGCTGATCGATCAATGAGTCGGGCTGAATAACCAGGCCGAGCCATCCTGCCAACCACGCAAAATGAGAATCGTCGATGGAGGCGGGATCAAACAATCGCCATAGTTCATCAACCTGATGATCGAAATTATCGAACTGAGTTTGGAAGATCGATAGGAATCGATCAAGGAAAAGACGACCGTCGTTATCCTCCTGATATACCGCCGGAAGATACTGAAGATAGCTAATACGAGGGAAGTACGCCTTGATTCCGTGAACTATCGGCGATGCGATTCCGTTCGACCGAACCGTTAGGCGCAGCCACAAAAAACGACCTGGCCCACTCTGAACAAGACAATCAGGGTCGTCGTCGCCGCTGAGCAGACAGCGTCTCCACCTGGTCTCGGGTAGTTCCCATCCTCTGACGTTGTCTTTGACGTCAGAGGTATAACTTTCAATTTCTATGCTACTCGCGCCAAGGTCCGCAGCCCCCGAGGCGGAGCTGTTCGTCGGCGACTCTTTGGCCGGCATCGATGCGCTTAGCAGAATTCGATGCCACTGACACTTTTCCAATCTGCTATCAATCGCCTTGGTGACAAGGCGCCCTTCGTGTTGAAACGCACCTACTGGCTCGATACGCCAGAGGCGTTGGCGCAGTCCGTTATAGTTCTCCTTGATGATCGCCAACAGGAATGGACTTGAACCGGATACCCACGCAAGATCTACAATCTCGCCATCAACATTGCTGTAACCCTGGCCGACCAATTCGTATTTGTCCTTCTTTTCGGGAACCGGCGAGTAGACTCCGAGCAATCCGGTCGCGTCGCCAACATAGAGCATTCCATCCGCCCCAAACTCGACGCTGCGCGGATCTTTGATATTGGCGAGCGACCGTGGCAGGGTTCGTCTCGGCGAGAACAGCAGCACGGCCTGCTGAGCAGCGTCAACTACCGCTATCAATCCATCAGGCCCGATAGCAACACGGGTAGGATCGACCAGGCAATCCCGGCCGATTTCCTCCAACCACGTACCGTCTTCCAGAATTTTTTGGATGCGATGGTTTCCCCGATCGACGACAAAGACTGCACCGCAGTTGTCCGACGTCACCGACCAGGGCCAGTGAAAACTCTTCTTACCGTCAATCGGCGTTGGATTACCAAGCGGATCGCTTGTTCCCCAGGTCTGGACCAATGCGTGTTGTGTGTCAGAATAGACTTGGATTCGATGATTGCCGGTGTCCGCGATGACAAGCCCGCCCGATTTCAAAAAGGCAATGCCACGCGGTTCCAACAGGCGTCTGGCATTACTTCCTTTTCCGCCAATCGTGGGGATCGTTTCAATTTCTTTGCGACTAAGTTTGAGCAGACTAACTCGATCGGTTGCTGCATCCACCACTCCGATCGTTCCCAAAGCATCGATTGCTACACCGCTTGGACAAGTGAACGCTTTCTCTTGAAGTCCTGCGTCCAACAACAATGCGGATCGACCAGGAAGCGCAAATAGCTTGCGATAGCCTTCAGCGGTCGTCGCCAGGCCGTCGGCGACCTTGGCGGGCGGATCTTCGTTCCATCCGTAGACCTGATCGAAGACTAGATACTGTGTACCTTGAGTAGTCATGCGTAAGTAACAATGATCTTGTGTTTCTTCGAATAGATCAGTTCATCCTCGCTCAGAAAGATGTCCGCGCATGCGGGTTGACGTTGTCCGTCGACGTAGGTGGTAACCGCACCGGCTTCAAGACGTGAAACGCCGGACGTATCGAGGATCCGGCGGTAAACCTCGGAGAAATACACGGTCCCACCGAATTCCCACCCGCTTCCGTCTTTTCCGCCAGTTAACGGGTGGAAATATTCGAGCAGCAGTTTTTGCAGAGCCTCAGCCACCTGGCCGCTATTAGCGGTCTGCTTGGCAATCACGCGTGCTTCGATTTCAATTTCTTTGTACTTTGGAGCCGCCACGTAAAGCTCGGTCGTGATCAATCTGTGCTGATTCAGCCATTGGCCTACGAGCTTGAGAGTGTCGGCAGAGGGGAGCGGCTTTAGGTCGTCTTTCAGCGCTTCTGGCACGACGACGACTGTGATTACACCCGGCACGGGAACTAGAGTTGAGGTGGGTTGTTTCGTGTCGGACAAGCCACCACAACCTGGCGTTGTGATCCGATTTTGCAAACAGCCACAACTTGAGCGTTTGCCAGAGCTTCCTTTGACCTGACTGCCGGCGCAGCCGGCGCAACCGGAACACTCGCACTGGGAGCACGAAGAACTGGATTTCTTATTTGAAACTGTTGGTCGTATCGGCTCGATGTCAGGATGCCGAAGCGGTAATGTGTGGGCGCGACGAATACGCGCCCCGGGGGTTTGCATTGCAAGAAATTCAAAATCGCCGCTGGTGACAGCTCGGGAGCGGGTACGGATTGTCTCGGGCGCTCGGAGCTTTGCGCTGTCAATCGTTTCTTCGTCCTGTCCACCGACCGCAGCTCGGTAGTTTGTGACGCTCTCCACATAAGGCACCGACGACTCGAGAGATGTAACTTTGTTTGGTCCCGCATTTCCACCTGCACCGCCGCCCCATCGATAGTTTGCTGCCTTTACATTCGGCAGATCATTTTCCTCATGGTTAGGCTCGGTTAGTCGGCCGGGGATTCTTCCATGCTCACCGTCGCCGAAGGCAATCTCACCCGTCGATGGCGCGAGGGTAAAGTGAAGGTCGTCTCGTTTCGAGGCAGCGAAATCGTGAACCATCACCCAAGACTTAAATCCAGCTCCTTCATCGACCTGGAGATCAAATCGATCAAGCAAGACGGGCGTATTTGCGAGCTTGAATTTTTGATTGGGTGTACCATTGCTTGCGCCTAAGAGTTCGTCGTTGATTGTCACTGCATTGGTGGCCCCGATTGTGTTGAGCAGCACGTCCTCAAGTCGCGGCACTATCTCAAAGCCTGCGCCTAGAATTTGGTCTATCCTATAGCGCAGCCAGTACCGCGCCGGATCTTCGTCTTTACGAAACAATCCAACCTTAGCGCTTTCAAAACCGACCGGCGCTTCAAATACAAATGTTCCAGTCTTCGTGAGATTGAGGGTGTTGTCGCGAACGCCCAGGAGTGGTCGCCATTTCGCATTGTCGCCGGCCCAGTATTCCCAGACAGCAATAGCCGGCGGGCTCAACGAGCCTGGATCTTCTTGAACGCTGGCAATGTTCTGGTCATCCGGGTTGCCGCCGGTGGTCTTAGGCGTGTAGGCCTTGATGCCTTTGCCTTCCGCGATAAGATCAGCAGTATAAACATGGACTGTAAGGGTGACCGGAGCGCCTTGAGGAAGGCTCTCGTCGAATCCGAGATAAAGGGCGGAGTTTCGCTGAGGCCGCGCGCCAAATGGGTAGAAGTATTTCCCCGGCACACGAACAGCTTCGGTCACAATTTCGTAGCGCGCGCCATCAAAACTTTGCACGTGCGTAAGATCGGCGCCGACTGCGTAGAGGTTGTCGTCCGTTTCGAAAACTACGGCTTTGCCATCAACCTGCTCAGACAGCGCGACCTGCGTTCCCTGAGGTATTGGTTTGGCCTCGGTGAGCTTCTTGGTTGTGAGCTTAAACGTAAGTTCCACCTGTGCGGGGGATGGCGCTGCCGGTTCAATGCCGATCAACTCGAGAAACTTTATAAAATTCTTTTCGGGTACGCGATTCAATCGCCAAATGATCATCTCCGACAGCCACGCAAAGAGCTGCACCAGAGTGATGCCAGGGTCACTCTCATTCAGATCTGTCCACTCGGGCGTATACCCCGGGATTCGGCGTTTTGCCTCCGCGACTAGATCTTCAAAGGTGCGGTCATCTAGTTTTATATCGGGCAGCGTCATCAGCTAACCCCTTCTTCGAGATAAAACGGAAACACGACATTGAACGACTCGTTGGTCGTGCCAATCCGGTACTGGATCGTCACGAGCACCTGGCTCTCAAGGTCTCCCGGGTTATTCATCCGAGAGTCCGGTGCATCGAGGGACACCTCTCCGCCGCTCTCGACGTCAGCCGCGCTAACGACGAGGACCTCCTCAACATCGATTCGCGGTTCCCACTCAACCAACGCATTCTTTATTGCGATCGCCAGCGCCGAGCGATTGACTCCACTGTTAGATTGAAAAACAAAGTCATCAACACCAGCTCCGAACTTTGGGCGCATAATCCTCTCGCCCAGGGCGGTTTTGATAATGATCCAGATCGCATTCTGGATTCGCTCTGGTCCATACGACCATTCAAGTCGCCCTCGAGGATTCACCTTGATCGGAAACCGCCATCCTGTACCGATGAAATCAAGATTGCTCATCCACATCCCCCTAAAGCATCTGCGGCGATCTGAAGAGTGCCAACTACGCCCTGCAATGTCCGCACCGTCTCCTCTAGTGCGGCGACATCGGTATCACTCCCGATGGAAGGAAGCTCTATCGGACCCACACCGGCAAGTCCCATCAAGGGACTGGCCAGCTTCAGGATCACTCCGATGGGCTCGATCGATTTCGTCAGATGTTCTGCCGAGGTTGAAGCATTGTCCTGCGCGCATTGAAGCGTGCGCTGCAGTTCTGTGTTACCGGATGCGGTAGCGGCATTAAGCTGCAGTGTGATTCCTTTCATGACTCCCAACAGCGACTTCATTTGTCCCAAAAAACAGTTGAGTGCTTTGATGATCAGACACAGAAGATCTCTCAGGAATGGAATCAATGGAGCCCCGGTAACCACGAGTAGACAGGGAGCCAGGTCGGCGGCTGCCTTGAGAAACTTGGGAATTGCCGAGCCCAGCTTGATCGGATCAGGTGGCGGTCCCAAACCCTTGACCACATCGATTAGTGGAGCGATTAGTCCCAAGAGTTTGAACAAACATTCGGTCGCCGCGAGGAAAGGAGAAATCTGAAGCATCAGATTGAAGATCATTGAGCAATCCGTCGGGATACCTTTGGAGATGTCTGTCAGGGCATTTATCGAACCTCCGGTTGGCAGAGTAATCTTGAGGGGCGATGGCGAAGGAAGCTTGATGTCATCGCACGGAGGAAGGTCAAACAGTGCCTTCAAATCAACCGGAAGAGGAATATCGATATTGGGCATTAGCTCAACTCGTACAATTCAAATCGGATTACTATTTGGTGAGACCACCCGCCCGTTGATCGTGACTACGGGTGCTTCAATCGAAATCAATCCCACGCTCTTGATCGTTACTTTTCCGTTCGACATCGTGACGATGTTTCCATGAGCGTCTTCAATCACCAGTGCTCCCTTGCTGCCATTGCTCTCAGTTGCATCTATGAAGGTGATATTGTGGCCGTTGACAGACTGAATGCGGCGGAGGCGAACGTGGTCGGCGGGAGTCGTGTCCGGACCGTTCCAGAGAAAACCCAGCACGTAGGGAAAACGAACATCTCCGCGTTCGAAACCCACGACCACCTCGTCATCTAATTCCGGCATGAAGAATGTGCCGCGATTTTTTCCGCCCATGGTAGTGGCAATGCGGATCCAGTCAGTCTCATGGGTCTCCTCATGCGCATTGAACCGGACCTTGATGCGTCCCGGTATCTCTTCGTCGATTTTTGTTACGGATCCCGTGACGATGCCTTGCACCAAACTCATAACTTCTTTTCCTCCATTTTCCCGGTGAAGTCAGTCGTGTATCCGCCGTCGCCGATCGAGTGCGTAGTCGAAGTGATGAGATAGATACCGTTGAAACGATTTCCAACCCCCCTTATTTCCACTTTAGACCCCGCTCGGAGATCGGGTACCCCTATGGTTTTACCCTTGGCCTCCACTAGAGCCTCGTTGATTTTCTTCAACCGGTTAGTCGCCACCATTCTTGCTTCAGCCGCATCTTTTACCGGTTTGTCGATTACAATCTCGCTTTTTTTTGCGAGCTCGGGTTCGTTGACCCCTAGCTCACTCGGCGTCACGATCCCCTTAATCTCGCTTCGTTTGACCGTGACTTTGATTTCTTTCTTAGTCTGCGGATTCCAACCACGCACCGTAAGTTCTGCCACCTGATTCGCGAACTGCAGAGTCGGCTGGAAACTGATCAGTGATTTGCCCCATTCAATAATGTAGGTCTTTCTCTTAACGTCACTGCCCTTCCGATAGTGAAGCGTCACATCTCGATTGCCCCCCTGGGATGCTTCGACAACACTCAAGTCGTACCCAAGATCGCGCGCACGCTCCATCAGGAATCGAATAGGAAACTGGTTATTCATCAAGATATAGTCGATCTCCTTCTCGTCCTTGATGTTGTTCTTGTAGTCGGTTTCATCAAGTTTGAGTTTCAACTGAGGCGAGGTCTTCCGTATCTCGGTTGCAATCTTGTCAACCAATTCCTTCGCGATGTCTGAGTCCTTCTTCTTGAAAAAGGGTTTGGTCTCCGGCTTGGTCCGGAAGCGATGAAGCAGGTTCAACCCCCGCACCGTGAGGGTCGAGGCACCGGATTGCGGGAAGTTTGGAGTCAACGTAGTTATCTCTCCGATGAGCATCGTTTGCAGTTCACTCTTACCGTTGCGGTAGTAGCCCATCTGCAACTCAATGTCCTTCCAGGGATTGAAGGTATCTTTATCGCTGTACTTGAAGGCAGTCTGGTCCAGAGTCTTTGCTCCGGAGTCCCAGTTGTTTACGGTCATCTCAAACGAGTCGACCTTGTCGAGACTGTCCGTATAGGTAACACTCATGATGTCGTTCATTACCACCGGGTCCACCTGCTTGTTCTGCATCCTGACAATGAAGGCAGGGACATAAAAATCCTGGTTCTCATAGATATTGACCGGGAGTGCGGCTACTGGTGTGCCCATATAGGGATCTCTGACCTCAGTCCCGTCCTGTAATTACGCTCACTCTGGTTTGGTTCGTACTGTGGTCCGCTCATGAGGCGGAACCGATAGTTTCGTACCAGCAGCAACCAGTCGCGGCTTGTCGATGTTGTTTTCCTTCCCCATCAACCTCCATTCGCCCGGATCGTCGTATTCGATCCCGGCGAGATGGCTCAGCGTCATGCCTCGACCGAGAACGCGCACCTTGCGGCGATCAGCCGATTTTCTCCGCGTTTCCTTTAGTTGGTCTTCGATAATCTTGTATTCGCGGAAAGTGACGTTTAGCTTTGCCCGAAGAGGCACTCCCGACGGACTGAAAAGGTTGAACTCCTCATTTACACTCTCGACGACACACTTTGAAGCCGGTGAATAGCCAAACGAGAACAGTTCATCCTTCCAACGGAGGGAGCAACGAGGGGGAGCGTGGGTCTCGGGATTGATCTTGACCAGGTCGTAAATCTTGCGCGTCTCCTCTCGCACATCCTTTACGTTATCGACCATTCCAAACTGCGTGGTATCAAAAAAAAGCTCCATCGTGATCTTTTCATTCTGACCACGAACAAACTGCAGCACCGGTGAATCCAGACCCGGAATGGCGATCTCGGCGATCTGCACCGCTTTGTTCAAGGTGTATCGCTCCGGATTGAAAAGAACCTCAACCCGGTAGTCGCTTCCGAGGTCCTCGCTGGTGATGATTAGTTTCTCCGGGTTCATGGTCTTTACGTATGAGCTTCGTAGTTACTGTCGTGGACTGCTGTATCTCTCTGCCGCTGCGCTATCCGATCTTGCTCCTGATGAAACTGCTCCATTGCAATCGCCACGATGCGCTTGACGTCTTCAGGGCTTAGCGAGGCAACGCCTTCAGTCACGACAATCTCAGTCTGAACCTCGCCAATTCGCACATCTGCCGGATTCATACCAATTTGCCCTCCCTGATCCTCGAAAACTGCCCGACGTCCCGCAGACTTTCGTTGGGCGTAATCTGCAGAACGCTCTTTCGGGAATTCAAGCTCACGCCCCGAGCTCCATAAACAAACCTTCGTGTGATATCTCGAGAGACTCGATTGCCACGGAGCTTTGCGCGGCGCTCAAAGACGGGCCAGTCCATTTCATGGGAATTCCGCGCTTGAACTTCCAGATCTTGGCCGGCTGTCTGCCTTCGTCTAGAAGGACTATGAGGCCGTCTTTTCGTTTGCCTTGCCCTTGCACCCAATCGTTGTTCCAAGTTCAAAA
>CAZOOE010000005.1:0-6812 GCA_964581275.1 uncultured Clostridia bacterium | reverse complement strand
TGTTTGCTGTGACCTGTCAACTGATTGTTCGGGCAAGCCAAAAGGCCGTCGTCGAATTGTATTAACGCGTGCTTCAGGGTGATGTTGGCAAAGCTCGCCCGAGTGGGAAACTTGTGAACGTAGTCGTTCAATCCGCCCTCTTTGTATTCGAAGACTTCGACCGTTGCTTCCAGACCGGAACACTCCGAGAAACCTGCCACCTTGTAGCTCAAAGCCGCGGTGATCAATGTGCCGACAACGTTTGAGGCGTCGATCAGGGTCAGATAGAAATTGAATACCCCCAGCGGATCGATTCTCAGTCCAGCCATAGAGACGTTTTCATACCTCCGTAACTTCGGCGCCGGCGGATCCCTGACGGACCTCGAAGACAATGAACTCCATGGGCGCGGCCACTGCTACTCCAACCTGGCAAACAATCTGACCTACATCGACGACTGACTGCGGATTGTTTGTCTGGTCGCATTTCACATAGAAAGCCTCGGCGGGTAATGCTCCCTTGAGTCCGCCTTGACGCCAGATCTGCTCAAGAAAAAGGGAGAGAGAATGAACCAGAGTACGTCGAAGGGCAAAATCATTAGGTTCAAAGACCGCCCACTGGGTCGACTTATCCACAGACTCCTCAATCATCGACATCAGCCTACGGGCGTGAATGAATCTCCAATCTACATCGTCCTTCCTCGCCAATGATCGTGCGCCCCAAACCCGAATGCCGCGCCCATTGAAGCAGCGGATTGCGTTTATGTCGTAGGGATTCAAATCCTCTTGCAGAAGGGCACTGACCTCGTCCGCGACATCAGTGACGAACTCCAACGGGGCATTCGCCGGCGGGTGATGTACTCCAAATTGATTGTCGATCCTCGCGTATATTCCGGCCACGTGGCCGCTGGGCGGCACAGAACGCGCTCGGCCATCCTGATCGAGTGGATCGGGGACCTTGAGCCAGGGGTAATAGAGCGCAGCGAATCTTGTCTGAAACTGTAGTCGCCAGTTCAACAAGAGGGAGGGGTCTCGCTGCTCCCTCAAGGTATCGAGGATCGCGACTCTATCGCGCAATCGCTCACACTGACTGATCATTGTTTGATAGATGTTCAGGACTCTAAGCTCATCGGACTCGGGCGGAATAGCCGAAGGATCTTCAGCGATGGGATCTGGAGGAGGAGGCTTCGGTGGCGGCTCGCAAGCGTGCCGGATAGGATCGGGACGCTTGCCGTTTAGATTTCGTGGCGCATAGACCGCATCTGGCGCGCACAATATCGCCACCTCATCGATCTCTTCCAGAATTCTCAAACCGCGGAAATCGTCCGGACCGCCGCAGAAGTCCTGAGGCTGAACTTTGGCGAGACCATCACGTCCACCTTCAAGATAAATCGGTCCGGTGCCAAAAGGGCCGGCAGCAAGCTTACTCAAGAGCCCTCGTCCCAACGGCAATCCCGTTGTTGAGACACTTCCACCCCGTGCTCCGTGGTTCGCTTCTCGCGTGTCCGTTGTAATTCCGCCAACGCTGACCGCGATGAATTGCCGTTGCCCATTGATCACATCCGGCGCATAGAGAGGATTCTTTGAACCACCGTTGTCGGGCAATGTTTCGGTCAGAGAAAGTCGCTTATAGAACTGTTCCGCCTTGGGCTGTGAAGGGTCCGTCGCGGCATCAACCGTCACGCGAAGCGAGAATTCACTCACGACGGCGCCATCTTGAAGGGGAGTGAAATCTAGCCTTATGCGGTTGCCCCAGTTTCCGGCACTCGTAGCGCTGAACAGTAAGGCCGGCGAATACTTGTAGACAGTCGCTCCGGTGGAAAGCGACGCCTTTGTTTTGTGCCCCAGCGTAATCGTGTTGTCCTTGGCGGCGATTATCATCCCAAACTCAATGACTCCTTTGTCAGCAACGGCGACCAGATCGCCGTCCGTCAACTTGCCGGTATCATTTATCATCAGATCGGTTTCGCCCTTCTCGACTCCAGCCGTCAAAACCCCGACTGCCACCGGATCCGAGCCGTCGGGCATCACCATCCGGGCGATTCGCGGCCGCGCCAACAAATCGTCATCCTTGGTTGCGGCTATTCGCACCACATAGCAGGTTGTGCCCCCGTTATCGAAGAACGCGCGTACTGCATACGCCAATGAGCTATAAGGGCTGAACCGGCCAAAGACGGAGGTGAACTCCTTCCAGCTCGTTAATCTGATGGCCAAGTCGTCGGGTCTAAATTGTCCGCTGCCCGAAGGTGGCAGGTCCGACAAGGGGAGCGGACCACGCTCGGCGAAGCCGACGAATCCTGCGACGTCAGTTCGAACCAGCCGGATGTCCTTGCGTTCGGCTGGTTTTGGCCGGAGGTAGGTGCCGGGCGTCAGATATGCGGACATGGTGTTCCTGTCGGTGTAGCCAGCGTTACTCCCGGGTTCAGGCAAGCTCTAGGCCCTCATGAGCAATCTCGAGTGTTTCGACGGCAACCTCGCTTGTCTTTGCATTCAACGCCGGGCCTTCCCACTTGCTTGGCCATCCTTCCCGGAAGTTCCAACGCAGTGCTTCATTGCGCGCTTCGTCAAGCAAGACGATAGAGCCGCTGTTTCGCTGGGTCTTGCCGTCGATAACCTTCTTGCGCCACGCCCAGAGCGACTTGTCTTTGGTCCAACCTCGTTTGAGCACTATGTTGTTGTACTTAATCAGGCCAGGGAGTTTCCGCGTTGTGCCGTGCTGCTCGGCGCCCTCGCGATATTCAATGATGTTGGTATCGGTGGTGAGACCGCTCGCTTCGCTGAAGCCGCCCTTCACCACTCCATCAATCTCGATGAGAAAATTAAACTGACCGTAGGGGTCGTTGCGTTTGCCGTCTGGCATAATTCAGTCCTCCACGTGGCTATGTAGGTTGAACAACCGCTAGCCTTCTGTGACATCGGAACCGCCGGTCCACTGACCGATGCGGAAGATCACGAATTCGGCTGGTTTCACAGGCGCGATGCCAATCAACATGATTAACTTGCCGTTGTCGATATCGGCCTGCGTCATCGTTGTGCGGTCGCACCGAACGAAGTAGGCTTCTTCTTTTGACTTTCCTTGCAGCATCCCGTCCATCCAGAGCCGGGTCAAAAAATCGCCGACGCTTCGCCGCACACGTGCCCAGAGAGGTTCGTCGTTGGGCTCGAAAACGACCCACTGGGTGGCCTCATCGATCGACTCTTCCACGAAGATGAAGAGCCGGCGTACGTTTATGTATTTCCAGTCAGGATCGCGAGTAGTTGTGCGAGCGCCCCAGACCAGATTTCCCCGGCCAGGAAAATTGCGCAATACATTCACGCCTTTTGGATTCAGAATGTCCTGCTGGCCCTTACTTATTTGGGAGGTAAGTCCAGCAGCTGGATTCGCCGGATCCAGATAGAGTCCGCGGATGACTTCGTTCGCTGGTGCTTTATGCACGCCATGCTCGATGTCGCTGCGCGCATAGATACCAGCGATGTGCCCACCTGGTGGAACCTCGACCGGTACGCCGGAGGCGCGGTCGGGCACAACGAGCCAGGGGTAATAGAACCCTCCGTACTTGGAGACAATCGTCGGGGCCAGGTTGGCAATGGCCCCCGGGTTACGCGCCGCTTGAATAATTGCGAAGCGATCCTTAAGGCGTTCACACTGTTCAATCAATGCGCCAGTAATCTCCCCAAATGCAGATTCATCAGGACAACACAGAATGGCGATCTCATCGATATCCTCGAGCGCCAGTAAACCGTGGCGGTTTCCCGGCAAGGCTGCGGGGTCGCCTAAGAAGTCTCCGGCCGCCAAATTTGCTCCAGGAACGCCATTGGTCAAAAACGTCAGAGCCTGATCTGCCGGCCGTGCGCCTGCAATAAGCTGGCGAATGGCGAAAAGGACCGAGTTCCGGTTGATTTGCCTTTCGTAGAAGCTGTTGGAAAGTGGATCCGGAGAGAGGTTGTCGAAGGCTTCGATTATCGTAGGTTCCCTTCGGTTGGGATTAGTCAGGTTAGCAAGGTCGGTGGGATCTACAACCGGTGTCGGCAGGTTGATTGTCGAATCCCAAAACATGACTGTTAGTTTGAAAAGCAAACTTGCTGGAGGAGCTGCCCCTTGTAATCCGGCCGGACTCACTTTGAACGCCAAGCGGTTGTTGGCCCAACCCCCGGGACCGAGCGCGGTTATTGTGAACTGGTTGCCGGCATTATTCAGGTTTGCTTCTCGGGCGTCATTGGGCGCGGCTCGCGCTATGAAACACCGCTTGCCCCCGTTCTGGAAGAAACCTTCGACTCCGCGCGCCAGATACCGCTCAGGTACGTATTTCCCAAACGTACGAGAGTACTCGCTGAAGCTGGTGACCAAGGTTGCATCGAGCGGCCCGCGCTCCGCGACGCCCAGAAACCCAACCGTGCTGGTCGCAACACCTTCGATCGGTTTATTTCCGGTATCGACCTCTTCAACATAAACACCTGGTGATAGATACTCGGGCATGTCTGTCTCCTTCTTGGCTATGGAGCCATCACGATGTTTTGAGCCACCGTCATACCGCGGCGGATCGTGACCGGCTGATCCTTGTCCGGCTGGGGCGCGTGTTTCGCGCGTAGGGTGATGTCCTCGCCCGCGCCGTTAACTTTGTTGAAAAAGAGCACGAATTGGCCGTCTGGCCCAGTCCTGTATTCGAGATCATCGCCGACTCTGCCGACGCGTGCGTTTGCGACAGGCAATCCATTTACTAACACCGTTCCACGCACCAGAGTGGCGCCGATTGGAAATGGATAAGCGGTAGTGGGTTGAAGGGCTACTTTGGTGCGCTGCTGTCGAAACGGGAGGGGCTGAGTTGGATCATCAAGTGGTTTATCCTGAGCCGCCGACAAGAGATCAGGAAAAGCCGGCCACAGATCATGCGCCAGCGGAAATGCGATGGGAACATCAACGTTGAAATAGTACGCCGGTTCATTAAGGTAGTAAGGCGGTTCATCCGCCTGCGGATGATTTGGATCATCAATCCGACCTGCCTGATTACTGCGAATCTGCAGGGTATAAGGGGCGGGCGGCAAGTCGAAGAAAAAGAACGTCGCCTGCCCCTGCTGTTGTACGGGAAGGAACGGCTTGACGACGGGCTGGTTAGCAATCCTAACCGTGGTCCGTCCGGCAAGCTCGTTAGTCTCTGTAAACCGGTCTGAAAGCATAAGCGCGAAGACAATCCTGAGATCGCGAATGTCTAGGTCTAATGTCTTGAACCCGGCCATGTGGTATCCCGCTAAGGCCTTTCACCGTACCGTTGCGTCTTTGCCAACACCGGCTGGACAAACTGCTCGCGAGTTGAATCAACCATTGCCACTCGCACCGTGTAACAAACCGAGAGGCGATAACTCATTTCCAGAGCCTGCCAGACACGAGCGGTCTCTTCGAGACTGACAGGATTCAGAATTACCCTTAGTTCCTCCCCGGAACTGGCGAGCGTACCCACTAAGTCGGGGCCCTCCAGAATTGCCCGGTCGTACAGAACTTGCATTGCCTTCCCGAGCACGATCTGCTGCTCACGGGGTGCTCCGACCAGGGGCGTAACCAGATAAAAAAGGTCAAGCGTGAGCGATGGCTTGCGAAGCTGAGCGCCGTTTCCCTGTACGGGAAACCGGTTCTTGGTGCTGGCGTCTTCGACAATGCGATAGAGATAAATCGACAAACGGACAGCATCGTTACCCACCAGGTCAGCAGGAGACTCAAGAGAGATTCGGCTCTCGTTGTCAATCAGCGCGTTGACTTGCGGATCAAGTTGGATCTCCTGCCAAAGAACACCGACCAGCGATTCACCCACTTCCGCAAGAACTGTGTAATCGCTCATCCGTACCTGCCTTTGGCTATTGCTTGGCGCCCTGGTACTTCTTTGATTGGGCGGGTACGTCGAAGGCTACAACAATTTTCAGAATGTTCTCTCGACGTTTGTCCTTCAGATCATCGACCTCCTTTTGTGCGGCCGCGAGCGCGGCAGTAGCTGTGGCCAACTGAGATTCTTTTTGTCTGACGATCTCCTGAGCCTTGCTCAGCTCATCCGAAGCTTTATAGAGGTTGTGCTTCAAATCATCGCTGCAGACTATTTTGATACTTTGCAGCGTTTTCTGAAGTTCAAGGGCCAGGAAGTACATGCTGGCGGGGTGGCTGGCATCGTCTTCTGCTTCGATTTGTTTCTTGAGTTCTTTAATGTCAGATAGTTTTGCCTCGATGTCGGCCTTTAGACCCGCCCAGTACTTGTACTCGGTATCCTTGTCTTCCTGTTCTTTCTGCGCTTGCTTCAGCTGATTCTCGGCATCTGTCTTGCGATCTTTGAGCTGCTCCAACGCCGATTCTTTCGCAGCGAGCTGTCGATCGTAGTCGGCAATTTTCTGATCAATAGCCGGCTTATTCTTCTCCACTGCGCAGAGGATCATACGCATCTTAGTGTCGGAGTAAGTTCCGTCTTCTTTGAATTCCTTGATCAGGTTTGGAAGCGCTTCTGTGTAAGCCGCCAGCACCTCTTTTATTGCAGTGCCTGTAGTCTTCGATGACTCTATTTCCTCGGTAAGCGAGACGTCCTCTTGCTTTAGTCTGGTGATCTCTGCCTCTACCTCAGCTTGTCGTTTTTGTAACTCGCGCACACGCTCATCTGGATCCGGCAACGGCTGATATCCAGGCGGCTGTTGGTAACCCGGTGGTGGCGGATAGCCCGGCGGTTGCGGCGGATATCCCGATGGAGGTTGCGGGTAACCCGGCGGCGGTGGATACCCCGGCGGCTGATATCCGGTAGCTGCCTGCGGATAGTCGGGCGGCGGTGGTGGATAACCCGGCGGATGCGGCTGATACCCGGTTGGCG
>CAZOOE010000004.1:0-41267 GCA_964581275.1 uncultured Clostridia bacterium | reverse complement strand
GGACCAGACCATTTGTCGGGAAGGGCCCGCGCTGGTCTAAGCTCGACGGCGAGTAGTTGTAGCGGCCAAACAAGTTGAGCTTTGAGTTAATGATGTGATCCATCCGGATGCTGGTGGCGTCGAGCGACGAAGGGTTCGAAAAGCTCGCGTTGAATGCGGCCAGCCCGGCCCCGAGTGCAGCGCCGTTGGCAACAGGATATGCGCCGCCTTGAAGCTGGGACCGAAGTTGAGCTAATACTTCCCGGAGCCACCGCCTATCGAGCGGTTAGTGTAAAACCGAGGCGTTTCTGGTTTCGCCGGTCTTCCGGCGGCGATGGTGATCAACTATGACCTCCGACAATCCCATTCGAATTCTGACCGTCGACGACCATCCGTTGATACGCGAAGGCATAGCCGCGGTCCTCGATGGCGAAAAGGATATGCTTGTGGTCGCAGAAGCCGGTAATGGAAGCGAGGCGATCGAGCAGTTTCGCGCCCATCGTCCAGACATAACTCTCATGGACCTGCAGATGCCCCTGATGAACGGGATCGATGCAATTCTCACCATTCGCCAGGACTTTCCGGGTGCTCGCATCATCGTGTTGACCACATATAGCGGTGATGTACAGGCGGTCCGCGCATTCGACGCCGGCGCATCCGGATATCTGCTGAAAAACATGCTGCGCAAAGAGTTGGTAGAGACCATTCGTAGCGTGCATTCCGGTAAAAAGAGAATTCCTGCGGCAATTGCGGTTGAAATCGCGGAACACCATTCGGACGATGCTTTGACTGCGCGTGAAATCGAGGTTCTGCGCGAGGTGGCGGCCGGCAACGCCAATAAGATCGTCGCCGACCACCTTAGAATTTCAGAAGAGACCGTGAAGGCTCACATGAAAAGCATTCTGTCAAAGCTCGGTGCAAACGATCGCACGCATGCGGGAACCATTGCTTTGAAACGTGGAATATTCGAGATCTAACAGATCTTAGAATCCGCGCGTTATGGAAAAATAGATCAGGTTCCGTTCGTGGCTGTGCCCGATCTCGACTCGGCCGGCGAAAGCTCTCGAATACCGATACTGCAATCCGCCACCGACCGAGGCACGCCAGCTACTCGAATCAAAATCCCCATTCAACAAAACTGCCGAATCGGTTCTTGATCTGTTGTCTCCCCACACTTGCCCTGCGTCACCAAAACCGAAAACATCCAGGCCTCGATCTTCGTTCTGAGTCCAGACTGTCTGACGCAACTCGGCAGAACCTAGCGCCACGTTGTTGCCGCGAAACCGGAAATTCCTGAAGCCGCGGCCATACATTCGACCGCCTAGAAATGACAGGTCATAGAATGGTATTTGGCTGCCGCCACGCGGATCTTTCAGATTCGCGTACCCGCGCACCGCGAGCGAGGTCTTATCGCTTCCAATCGGTATGTAACCCCGAGCATCAAGCTCAGCCTCCAGCCATCCATAATCTGAAAAGGCTGTCTCATCTTTGAGGCCTTGTAATGAGCCAACCCGTCCGTAAAAGTACGCTCCCTTTGTCAATCCGCGAGAGTTATTGCGGAGGTCGTATTCGGCGAACCCTCCGAAGGACAGAATCTTTGAGTTGGTAAGCAGTCCGGGCGCCCATCGAGTGACAGGAACAGTATTCGGGTCACCGGAGAAGAGGCGGTCGATAGGAATGTCCCGGTCTTTTTGTCCTCTGTAAGTCGCCGAGTTGGATAGGCGAAAATAGCCGCCTAGCTGCACACGCTCCTTAAAATCATGATACAGCGATGCGTTATAACTCCGCTCCTCCACATCAAAATTTGTTTGCGACGTATTCGGTATCCGAGGACCAATGCCAAAGAAGTTATCCTTGGTGCGCCTGAGATAATCGAACCAAACGTCGGCGTGAGTGTTCTTGTCAAATACTCGAGGAAAGTAAGCTTCGCCTTCAAAGCGTCTGTAAAGATTCGGAGAGGTTAGTGCTGTGACGCGAAACTCGACAAAGCGAATTGAGTCAGCAGTCGTCAGTTGAACACCGAATCCAATTAGTGCGCCCTGTTCGAACCCGCCGACTACTGCTCGGGCGTGCTTCGTTCCCAGGTCAATTGTATTCCAGCTCTCGCGTGTGGGCCCGTTGCGGGTGAAAGTCTTCACACGGCTGGCAAAACTCGACATACTGCTTTGTGAAGTTGATTGTGTTGTCTGCTGATCTGCGGTTTCTGTATCAGCTTTGTCTCCCCGAGTTGGGGTTGTGGCCGCGACAAGTCCGCCAGTTGCTTGTGCAAAGCAAGGAATTGGTGCTGGCGCAACAGCCGTCAACGCTATCGCAAACAAGCAGGCTGTAAAAGAGTTCTTCGATCGGTTGGTCATCTCTTCTTACCTCCTTCGAGTTCGGAATCTCTAACGAGTAGGCAACGTGCGGGCCAATCTGAAGTTGTTGATTCTTATTCCGGGAAGGATATGTTCTCGTGAATTTCTCGCGAAGCGTCGCAAGAACGTTGCCTTGTCAAATCTGCTGAGATCATGAGCCCCAAAGAGATGCTTGTCGAGCTATGCGCAGACAATCTGCAGCTGACGCGATCGTTGCGCTCCACTTATGAGGTCTCCGACTGGCACTACGATGTCGCCACGGCGAGCTTGCTTGAGGTATTGACTAGACTGAGCGCCGAACCTAGGCACATCGGTATGACACCACCGAATGCCGCAAACTCAACAGCGTTTTGCGCTTAGCCGGGTTTGATATAGCTCACGTTCGTGTAGGACACTCATCCCCACTTCCCTTGCAACACAAACCCAGCACAATAATATGCTGCGGCCCATTGCCTATCCTCAAGCATTGATAGCTGGTGCCGCCCGTCATTGTGAGTGAGTCTAACCGCTGTCAGCCTTTAACCAGCGGGTCGCAGGTTCGAGTCCTGCACGGCTCACTTTAATGTACCAATTACGGCTACCAAAATGGTTAGGCTTTTCTTTCGTCTACGCCTTCATCTACACCTAGCGCTTTAGCGATAAACTTTCCCTAGACTTGACCTAGCTCCGCCTTGCCCAAGAAATTGGCGCACCTGTCATATCATTTCGCGCCTAATTTCCATTGGTATTCTGAATGGATTTTAATCCTGTTTTCGTTTTGGATTAATCTTTGAGTGATAGGTTTGAGTGATTGTTGATGATGGCCAAGCGAAGCCCAACTCTGTTTCGGGAAACTCTTGAGCAGACAAAGCACTCAACTCGATTCTGCGGCCAAGTCTTTGCGACTGTTGGTTCTTAGTTTCAGAAAGGAGGTAATTATCGTTGCCACCGTGTTCGTCCTTCTCTCATCTTTCATCTTTGTGCTCCTGGGCGCGCGATACGTCGAGCAGGTTCGCAACAATCGTCCAGTTCAGGCGCTCCTCTCCGGCGTCAGCGCGCCAGTGGTTGGCGTGATCCTGGTTGTGTCCACAGATCTTGCCCGAGAAGCCATCACAGGAACGATAAGCATCGCGCTGGCTGTTATCGCGTTCGTCCTCTGCCTCTTTCAAAGTAGACGTAGCGAAGGTTGCAGACGCTGCAATCGTCGGCGGAGTCCTGTGTGCCGGGATCAGAGCGCTGCACTGAACTGTGCGGCGAGCACGCAGGGCATCCTAATTCGACCAGAGACTTGATGAAGAAAACGGCGCATTTGAAATCGAACAAACGAGCATTGAGCCGATGGCCGTTGAGGGCGAGGAGTGTCTTTGTCTCTTCCCTGATCGTCTTTTCCTTCGCCAGTAGCGGCTCAGCAATTCAGAACAACCCTGGCGCCGGAACAGTGGCACGAACGACAATTCCGCGCGCGAAATCCCGAATTACTATCGACGGAATACTCAATGAGCCCGACTGGCTCGAGGCGCAAACTGTGGGCGAAATTTTGCAGCGCGACCCACATCCCGGAGAGAAGGCAAGCGAGAAGACTGATCTCAGACTCTTATACGACGACGAGAACCTATATATCGGCGTAACCTGCCACGACTCAGAGCCACAGCGAATTATCGGAACTCAGATGGAGCGCGACGCTGATCTTTCAGCAGACGATCGGATCGAACTGCTCATCGACAGTTTTCATGACAGACACAACGCGTTCTATTTTTCGACGAATCCGCTTGGTGCGCTTGTAGACGGGCTGATCATCGAGAATGGTCAGCTAAACATTAACTGGAACGCGATCTGGTACGTTCGCACCCGCAAATCTGAGACCGGCTGGACCGCAGAGTTTGCGATTCCGTTTAAGAGCATCGGGTTCAAAAGAGGCGAAGAGATTTGGGGATTTAACTTCTCACGCACCATCAAGCGCAAGTTGGAAGAGGATCGCTGGGCTTCGCCAAGGCTTGACCTCAAATTCTTCCAGGTCTCCGAAGCTGGCGAAATAAACGGCTTCAGCGGCATTCACCAAGGCCGCGGATTGGATATTCGTCCGTTCGTATCGGCGAAGGCACTGCACAACGCTGACACCGGGAACGATGCCAGCGCCAAGGCGGGACTGGATATCTTCTTCAACCTAACCCCGAGCTTGAAGTCGACCACCACAATCAACACAGACTTTGGTGAAACTGAGGTCGATAGCCGCCAGATAAATTTGACGCGCTTCGAGCTATTCTTTCCCGAGAAGCGGTCATTTTTCCTTGAAAACGCGGGCGTGTTCAGCGTTGGACCAAACAGCGACGATGAAGCGGACGTGATTCCGTTTTTCAGTCGACGCATCGGACTGGTGGAGAACGGTCAGGAGGTTCCGATACTAGCTGGAACTAAGCTGACCGGAAAGCAAGGACCTTACGCAATCGGCATCATTGCAGTGCGAACAAAAGAAACCGATTTCATAGATCCAAAGACCTTCTTTGTCGCGCGAGTAAAGCGCGATTTTTTCAAGCAGTCTTACGTCGGAGGCATCTACACCGAGGGCAACCCTGAGCAGCCTTCTTCCAGCCGCACGTTCGGCGGGGATGTACGTTTAGCAACTTCGAAGTTTCTTGGAGAGGACCGTAACTTCGCCGTCGATGGCTTTCTGTTGAAGACAGCAAACAAAGACTTGCACGGCAACGATTATTCGTACGGGTTCGGCGTGAGTTGCCCGAATGATCTCTGGAGCGCGTCAGCATCGTGGAAGCGGATAGGCGAGAACTTTCATCCCGCTCTCGGCTTCGTACCAAGATCAAGTGTGGACAAGCTAAGCCTTGGCTTCGAGTTTGACCCACGCCCAAAAGATTTCCTGAACGTCCGGCAGATGTTTCACGAATTCTTCTTCAATCATTTCCGGCGTATCGATAAGGGCAGCACCGAAAGCTGGCGACTGTTCACAGCTCCAATCAACTACAGCCTCAATTCGGGTGAGCACATCGAGTTCAACTATGCCCCACAGTTCGAAAGACTCTTCGAGCCGTTCGAGATTGCCAAGGGGGTGGTCTTGCAACCAGGCGACTATCGTTTTACACGCTGGCGTTTCGAGATTAACACGGCTTCAAAGCGGCCCTGGAAATTTGACAACGCCTGGTGGTTTGGCAGCTACTGGTCGGGGGATGCCAACCAGTTTTCGACCTCATTCCAGTACAAGGTTGCGCCTCATTTGTTGATGAGTGCCGGCTGGAACCAGACATTTGCCCACCTCAAAGAAGGAAACTTCGTGGCGCGAGTCTTCACTGTTCGAGCAAATTACTCGGTGAGCCCCTACCTTACGTTCTTCAACCTGATTCAATTCGACAACGAGTCGAAGAACCTCGGCTGGCAGAGTCGAGTGCGTTGGATTCTAAGGCCAGGAAACGAAGTGTTTCTGGTGTTCAATCAAGGCTGGCTTCAGGACGAAGCTGGCGGATTCAGATTTCGCGCCGTCGAGACAAAATTATCGGGAAAGTTTCAGTACACGTTTCGGTTTTGATGTAAACCACCCAAAGCGACGTTGATTTAGGAGTAAATATGTCACGCATTTTTGAAGACAATTATAGAAAACGGCTTCTTACGATCTTTCGGCGAACTGGTCGCTTTGCAGCAATCACTTCGGCCTTGATTTGTTTGTTCTCCGCTTCGGGCATTCGTCCTGTTTCCCAGGCGTGGCCTATAAGCCGCGAGACCGCCGTTACCAGCAGGTCATTCAACGGCTCAATTCAATCCCCAGATCTGCGATTTATAACAAAAGAACTAGCGCTTCCTGGCGCGAACGGTCTGGTGACACTCGACTACTTCGCGTGGGACAAGTCGACGCAAAGGCTCTGGGTTCCGGCTGGTAATCTGGCAAGTCTCGACGTAGTTGACGGCAAGACCGATGAGATTACTAGGATCACGGGCTTTCATACAGCGGAGGTCGAGTTACAAGGTCGGAAGCTCACCATCGGGCCGACCTCTGTGACCGTCGGAAAAGGCGTTGTATATGTGGGCAATCGTGCGGATTCCAGTATTTGCGTGATCGATGCCACAACACTAAAGCTCGGCGACTGTCTTCATATCGCGACGCCATCGGAGGGACTGGCAGCAGCTCCCGATGGAGTAGTTTATGTTGCCCCGACTAAAGAACTGTGGGTGACACGCGGAGCGCCGCCCCTTGGAATACCATCCCCGGATCAATCGGTCACTATTCTTGATGCATCTACCACGAAGCTGAAGTTCAAGACAAAGATTGCACTCGGAGGTTCCGCTGAAGGCTATGCTGTAGACGAACGCCGTGGTCTCTTCTATACAAATCTCGAAGAGAATAGACAGACAATCGCGATTGACGTGAATTCTCGAAAAATCGTTTCACGTTGGCGCTCTGGCTGTGACGAAGCGCGCGGGGTCGCGCTAGATAAGTCACGTCGCTTCTTGTTTGTTGCTTGTTCTGACCGCGTAGTAGCAGTAAACGTCGGTGACGATGGCCAAATAGTCGGTTCGATTTCCACGGGAGATGGCCTCGACAATATTGATTATTCGGAGGCCCAACGAACTCTCTATGCGGCGGCTTCAAAGGCGGCAACGCTCACAATTGCAGAGGTAGACACTAAAGGCAGGATCAAGCCCGTTGCTGTTGTGCCAACCACCATTGGCGCTCGCGGAGTTGTAGCGGGAAAGACAGGGACGGTTTACGTCGCTGATCCTGTCAAAGGCCGAATCTTGAAGGTCACCGCGCAGTAGCCGGTGCGAAATCACGAACGGCTGTTTTTCGGGATGGGAAACGACGGAATAGACCAGGTGAAAATGCGGCATACACGTGGCCAGAACAAACGCATTCTGTTGATCAGTAATTCGACGCTATATGGCAGCGGGTATCTTGATCACGCTGAACGTGAGATACGGAACTTCCTCGGGAGAAATTGGACCGAGACCATTCTCTTCGTTCCCTTCGCGCTCTATGATCGCGACGCATACGCAGAATTGGCTCGCGAGCGTTTCAAAGCCATGGGCTATGAGCTCGAATCTGTCTATCAGGTTCATGACATTGCGCAAAGCGTAGAACAGGCAGGAGCGGTGTTCATTGGGGGAGGAAATACCTTTCGACTGTTGAAAGCCCTCTACGATTTCGAGTTACTCCTTCCAATCGGGCGCAGGGTCGCGGCGGGGATGCCTTATATTGGTTCGAGTGCCGGCTCGAACGTGACCTGTCCCACCATCAAGACGACGAAGGACATGCCGATCGTCGAACCGCCTTCCTTCAATGCGCTGGACCTTGTTCCTTTTCAGATCAGTCCCCACTACCAGGATCCCGATCCCAATTCCACTCATATGGGAGAGACACAGGAGGAGCGTATTATTCAATTTCTTGAGGAGAACGAAACGCCAGTTGCTGGATTGCGAGAAGGCGCGCTGTTGCGCGTGGAGGGAAGTTCAATAGTTCTGAAGGGAGTCAGTGGAGCGCGAATCTTTCGCAGGGAACAATCGCCAGTTGAAGCCGGGCCTGGCGCCGAACTCCGCGATCTTCTTGCGCTGACTCCTCAGGGATAAAAATGAAGCAAGTCGGTACCCTCCTTCTTAAGCGCCATGAAGTCGCGGCTCTTCTCAGCATTGAAGAGTGTATGGATGCGGTCGAGGAAGCCTTCAAGCTACACGCTGAACGCAAGACCACGCCGCCGGGAATCCTGGGCATACACACGCAAGACGGAGGATTCCATATCAAAGCCGGCCTGTTGAATTTAGGGAGGTCCTACTTTGCGGCGAAGACGAATGCGAACTTTCCTCAAAATGAGAAGCGTTTTGGATTGCCGTTGATCCAGGGAATTATCGTGCTTTGCGATGCTGAGAACGGGTTTCCACTCGCGGTGATGGACTCGATGGAGATTACGATCATCCGAACCGGGGCGGCTACCGGAGTCGCTGCAAAGTACCTTTCGCGCAGTGACGCGAACGTCGCAACGATTTGTGGTTGTGGAAATCAAGGCCGGATATCTCTCAAGGCAATCGCGAGCATACGTCAGATTTCGCGTGTCTATGCTTGGGACATCGATCAAGGACAGGCGCGGGTGTTCGCCAATGAGCTTTCGAATGAGTTAGGGATTGAGATCGACGTAGCCAATGATTTGCCCGCAGCGGTCCGCGAGAGCGATATCTGCGTTACTTGCACGCCGTCTAAAGAGTACTTCTTGAAAAGAGAGTATGTATCGCAGGGGACCTTCATCGCGGCAATAGGAGCCGATAGCGAAGACAAACAAGAACTCGACCCAACGCTGATCGCGTCTAACACAGTCGTCACAGACCTCCTCGAACAGGCCGCCACTATCGGCGAGCTCCATCATGCCTTGGACGGTGGTCTTACGACTAAGGAGAACGTTCATGCGGAGCTCGGAGAAGTAATCGCCGGAAAGAAGTCGGGTCGTACGTCGGCTGACGAGATAATCATCTTTGATAGCACGGGGACAGCCCTTCAAGACGTGGCCGCGGCAGCGATCGTTTATGAAAGGGCAACCAGGTCAGGAACGGGTGTCGTCATGAACCTGGGGCAATAACTGTTAAGTGCTTTTTGCGCAAAAACGATTCACGGAGGAATTCTGTTGATGAACAGAACGCTCAGGCTACTGTGTTGCTGTCTCTTACCGCTGGTTTTCCACCAACCGAGTCCAGCCCAAACACCAAGTCCTGCACCGATAACTTTGGAGAAAGCTGTCGATACTGCCCTGACTAATTACCCTGACATTCGAGCAGCTCGAGCGCGCGAAGAAGCTGCCAAGGCTGGGATCGACGTGGCAAAGACATCATATTTGCCCCGCACCGATCTGTTGTGGCAAGAGAACCGGGCCACAAGCAACAACGTCTTTGGTCTGCTGCTTCCTCAGGCCATCATCCCACCAATTTCCGGACCGGCGCTTGGCACCAAGACCTTTGATAGCGTTTGGGGTAGCGCGGGCGGTCTCCTTTTCTCGTGGGAACCGATGGACTTCGGTTTCCGAAAGGCAACGGTGGACCTTGCGCGAGCGACGGCCACCCAAGCGGCTGCCGGCACCGAAGTTACTCGGCTCGAGGTTGCGACTTCGGCTGCCGACACATTCCTGGCTCTTATTGCATCCGAACAAGCAGCTCGTGCAGCACAAGCGAATGTGGACCGCTTCGAGACTCTTTCCAGGGCCGTTCACGTTCTGGTGGATAATCAGCTGCGTGCGGGCGCGGATGCGTCACGAGCCGATGCCGAACTGGCAGCCGCCCGAATTCAACTGGTCCAGGCGCAGCAAGCCGTTGACATCAACCGAGCAAATCTGGCTCGCGCTCTCGGACTTGCCGGTGATGTGGTGACCGCCGATGCCGGACCGCTGCTCGACTCTCCACCTAACACCAGCGTTTCTCCGCCCAATTTTGATTCCCACCCACTCGCAATTCAGCAGTTGGCAGCTATCGACACCATTCGAGCTCGAGAACGCATCCTTGACCGCTCCTACTTTCCGCGTTTCAACTTTCAATCCGCGTTCTTTGGCCGCGGTACCGGTCTTCCATTCAACGGTCAAACCGATACAACAAACGGCCTCTTGCCGGAGACGCCGAATTGGGCCGCAGGAATATCGGTTACGTTTCAGCTATTTGATCTCTTTTCAATCCGGGCAAAGCGACGCGCCGAAGCGAGCAACGAAGTCGCAGAGAAGGCTCGCTACGAACAGACGGTTCAGAACCTGAAGGCACAGGACGCACGTGCGCGGGCTCTTATGGATTCCGCGCTTCGCATAGCCGCGAACACTCCCGTCCAGCTCAAGGCCGCGCAAGAGTCAGCGCTCAGAGCCAGGGCGCGATATGATGCGCAGTTAGCTACAGTAACTGATGTCGCAGAGGCACAACGTCTGCTCGCGCAGGCCGAGATCGACGATGCTGTGGCGCGACTAGGTGTATGGCGCGCGCTACTCGCCGCAGCGGCTGTTCAGGGTGACATCAAGCCGTTCGTTCGACAAGTATCAACCGCCACGGGTCAAAGATGAAATTGGGTTGTGTGTGATCAACAATGCTCTGCGTCGTCCAATCACAATCCTGGTGCTGGTGATCTGCGTTGCGCTGTGTTCAATCCTGGCTGTGATCAGGATGCCGGTCGACATCTTTCCCGATCTCAACCTTCCTGTGATCTATGTCGCGCAGCCCTATGGCGGCATGGACCCGGCGCAGATGGAAGGCTATCTCGTCTCGTACTACGAGTACCACTTTCTTTACATAACAGGGATAGAGCACGTCGAATCCAAGTCGATCCAGAATGTCGGACTAATCAAGCTTTACTTTCATCCGGGAACGGATATGAGTCAGGCGCTGGCACAGACCGTATCCTACGTCGAGCGCTCACGGGCTTTCATGCCTCCTGGCACTGTAGCCCCGTTCGTTGTTCGTTACGACGCAGGCACCGTTCCTGTTGGTCAATTGGTGTTCGTCAGCGAAACGCGCGGCGTCGGTGAGATTCAAGACATCGCTCTCTTCAGGGTGAGACCGACGTTCGCCACATTGCCAGGTGTTTCCGCTCCACCACCATTCGGCGCCAGTCAAAGGACGGTCGTTGTTCGCGTTGACCCTGAGCGGTTGCGGTCTTATCAAATGTCTCCCGAGGAAGTAATAAAGGCTGTTGCTTCTGGAAACACCATTATGCCCGCGGGCAATGTGCGAACTAACGATCTCAATCGAGTGGCGCCGATGAATTCGGTTGTCTCCAACATTCAGGAACTAACTAAACTGCCGATTAGAATGGGAGCTGGTCCGGCGGTGTTCTTGCGAGACGTTGGAACGGTCGAAAACGGAAGCGATATTTTGACCGGATATGCGCTGGTCAATGGTCGTCGCACAGTCTACATACCAGTCACCAAGCGCGCCGATGCGTCAACTTTGGATGTAGTTAACCGAGTGAAGGCAGAACTGCCGAGGATGCAATCCCTGCTTCCCGATGACATTAAAGTTACCTTCGAATTCGATCAGTCCACCTATGTCAAGAACTCCATTCGCGGTTTGATTCTCGAAGGGGCGCTGGGAGCAATTCTGACCGGCTTAATGGTGTTGCTCTTCTTAGGAGATGTGCGAAGCGCTTTGATCGTGGTCACGACGATCCCGTTTGCCCTTTTGGCTGCATTAGTGGGGCTTTGGTTGTCAGGGCAGACGGTCAACATCATGACGCTCGGGGGACTGGCGCTGGCCATCGGCATTCTCGTTGATGAAGCAACCGTAGCGATTGAAAATATCCATACCCACAAGGCTCGAGGAGAGCGGCTTTTCCTCGCTATCTATGAAGCTACAAGGGAGACGATCACGCCTCGCCTGCTTGCGATGCTTGCGATTATCGCGGTGTTTATCCCATCCTTTTTCATGGTTGGTATCAGCCGCTCTCTGTTCATCCCACTTTCGCTGGCTGTCGGCTTTTCAATGCTTGCGTCGTATCTGCTGTCCAACACACTTGTCCCAGTTCTCTCATCATGGCTTCTCCGCGAAAAGACACCAGGAGAAGAGAGGGAGTCATTTGTCCACAAGTTGCAGAGTAGATACCAGGAATTGTTGCGGCGCTTGCTTCCCTTAAGATGGGCTGCACTTGCGGTTTACCTTGTTATCGTTCTTGCAGGTGTTTGGCTGATAGGGCGCGGGATCGGCACCGATATTTTCCCGGCAGTAGATACCGGCCAGTTTCAGCTCCGACTGCGCGCTCCCACTGGAACCCGTGTGGAGCGTACAGAGACCATGACGCTCAAGGCGCTCGACGCAATTCGCGCAGAAGCGGGACCGGAAAATGTCGAGATTACGCTGAGCTTTGTGGGTACTCAGCCGCCGAATTACCCAATCAACTCAATTTATCTATGGTCGAGCGGGCCGCAAGAGGCAGTCCTGCTGGTTGCATTGCGTCCGAACTCCGGAGTTCGATTGGAAGAACTCAAAGAACGACTGCGCAACAAGCTGCCGAACATTCTTCCCGGCGTCAACCTTTCATTTGAAGCGGGCGACGTTGTCACCCAGATCATGAACTTTGGCGCGCCGACTCCGATTGAGGTCGCAATGAACGGGCCCAATCTCACTGCGAATCGAGCCTTCGCTGAGAAGGTGAAATCGGAGATGCAGAAGATAACTGCCCTGCGTGACCTTCAGTTCGCTCAGCCGCTGGACTATCCAACAGTAGACATAGCCGTTGACCGCGAACGCGCCGGGCAACTCGGCGTTACTGTGGAGCAGCTTGGTCGATCAATGGCGGCTGCCACGTCTTCCAGCCGATACGTACAGCCAAACTACTGGCGCGATCCCACGAGCGGGGTTGCCTATCAGGTGCAAGTCGAGATTCCTCAATCGCGAATGAGTACCATCGAGGATCTCCAGAGTGTGCCGGCGATGCCCAATGGAGCACCTCGCCCGCTTCTGGGCGACGTAGCGCAGGTCAGTTACGGCACGATGCCCGGCGAGTATGATCGCTACAATCAGCAGCGAATGATCACGATCACCGGTAATATGTCAGGAAGCGATTTGGGCAGTGTGGCGACGGAGGTCGCGGCTGCAGTCAAGCGCGCAGGCGAGCCTCCACGTGGAGTCGCGGTCAACATACGTGGTCAGGTTCCGCCTATGAACCAGACATTAAGCGGTCTTGGAATCGGTCTCGCGCTCGCAATAGTCGTCATCTTCTTATTGCTTGCCGCCAACTTTCAGTCGCTTCGTCTGCCGCTTGTTGTGTTGTCAACCGCACCCGCAGTGGTGCTAGGCGTTGCAGTCATGCTGTGGATCACCGGCACCACGTTGAACGTGCAGTCGTTCACGGGATCGATCATGGCTGTTGGAGTTTCAGTCGCTAACGCCATTCTGCTCGTCACCTTTGCGGAGCACTACCGAAAGGAAGGACAGCATTCGGACGAGGCAGCGGTTCACGGCGCGATAAGCAGGATACGCCCGATATTGATGACCAGCGTCGCGATGATTGCCGGAATGCTTCCAATGGCGCTTGCGATCGGCGAAGGCGGAGAACAAACCGCACCTCTCGGGCGAGCTGTCATAGGCGGCCTCGCGGCATCGACGGTTGCTGTACTGGCGATCGTTCCCCTCGTGTTTGCAATTGTGCAGCGAGGGGCAAGCCGGGAGTCAGTTTCCCGACACCCTGATGATGTCAGCGAGACCCCTCAAGAAACCTAAATTCATTGGGCGAAGTGTCCTTTGGGAGACAGGCTCGAATACATAAAGAGCCACGGAGAAATACGCATGAATCGCCGAAACATGTTGGTAGTATCCATCGCGGGTATCGTGGCCCTACTACTCATAACCTGGGTGATTGTTCGAACGAAGGCTCAAAAAGGACCGGAGGCTCGCGCTTCTGAAGCCACGGCTCAGTCGCCCTCTGTGACCGTCACCAAAGTTGTGTCCCAGGACTTGAATCGTGAGCTTCGACTGCCCGCCGAACTCCAGGCATATCAAGACGTTGCACTCTACGCCAAGGTCCCAGGGTTCGTGGAATGGATCGGTGTTGATCGAGGCTCCGTTGTTAAAGCCGGCCAATTACTAGTAAGAATGAGCGCGCCTGAGCTTGCCGCTCAGCGTAGTGAAAGCGCCGCAAAGACCAGAGGGGCGATCTCTCAAACGACGGAAGCCGAAGCGCGCGTTGGAAGCATCAGGGCTCAACGTCTTGAGGCCGAGGCAAAGCTTGCTTCTGATGAGTCGACGTACAAACGATTGAAGGCTGCCTCTGCCACTCCCGGCGTCGTTGCCGGCAACGACGTAGAGGTTGCAGAGAAGCTTGTTGAGGCGGACCGCGCACGCGTCAAGCTTTATGAAGAGAACGAGAAGGCGGCGTTAGCGCAGGTGAAATCTCTGGCAGAAAACGCGAGAGCAGTTGGCGATGCTGCCAAATCAGTCGAAGACATCGAATCTTATCTGCGGATCAACGCACCTTTCGATGGAGTGGTTACCGAGCGCAATGTACACAAAGGCAGTCTGGTTGGTCCATCGGGCGGACCTGCTGCAACCGCGATGCTCAGAATCAGGCAAGTCTCTAAGCTGCGACTCGTAGTAGCTGTTCCGGAAACCAACGTCGGCGGCATCTCGCACGGTGACAAGGTGAGTTTCAACGTGCCGGCGTTTCCAGGTGAGACCTTCGTTGGCGACGTTCAGCGCGTGTCGCAATCACTGGATGTCAGAACGCGAACGATGCCTGTCGAACTAGATGTCGCAAACTCGCCGGCTCGGCTGTCCCCTGGTATGTATGCTGAGGTTGCCTGGCCGGTACGACGGAAGGAGCCGTCTCTATTTGTACCTCCATCTGCGATCGCGACGACAACCGAACGAGCTTTCGTCATCAGAATTCGCAATGGAGTCACAGAGTGGGTTGACGTGAGGCGCGGCGAGCCGATGGGCGATCTGATAGAAGTTTTCGGCGCCCTTGATCCGGGCGATGTAGTAGCTGTCCGAGGCACCGATGAACTTCGTGAAGGGACGCAAGTGACACCAAAGGAACCCGCGCCAAAACAATAGCGGAAGGCAAGTTCCTGGTAGATACCGGAACCAGCTATTTTCTCGAGCTGTTAGATTGTCAATCACTTCTCCCGGACGAACTGCGCCTGGTCTTTAAACAACTCCGGGTTCTGCAAATTGTTCGTCAGGAGCCTTTGAACGCTCGCTGAGTCCTTCGTCTCCTTCGGAACTACCTTGCTGTTTACGACTCGCAGGCTGAGCTGCTCGGCATCATCGGATAGCTTGTACGTCAAGTAGATATATTTGCCATGGGCAGAGTCGATATCTTGAACACTGATAAAAGAAGTCTTGGCAACGTCTGAATGAAAAGCGCGAAACAAATCCCCATCGCAGGAAACAATGGCGATGGAATCGTTCAACCGTCGCACCTTCATCTTGTCCTTCCCGTCCTTGGACACCCAATTGCCCAGGAGCCGTTCGTCAATCCTATGTGTCGGGCCAGACGTGATGGGGACTTCATAGTCGCCCTCGCACCCGCTGATGCTGACAAGGCAAGCAGCAACGACAATGCCGAGGGCGATCTTTCGGCAGATTTGTCTAGTTGTGTTCATATCTCGAAGTTCCGCAGCCTGGTAATGCCAAATACGAGTGCTAGTTGCACAAGCGCAGGCGCCAAATCTTGTCTTCCTCTATGGAACCTTACCGGTTATGCGCAGCGTGGGTTTCGTTTTTTACACTATCATCAGGTTGTATCAGCCTGGAGTCGCCATCGGGCGAAAGGAGCGACGGGCTCCGGGGTTCTGATCGGAGCGGTCTCGAGCTGGAGACTCGCTTTGGGTTCAATTCGACATCACCCACAAACACCTGACTGCTCTTGAACCAACCACTCAAGCGGGCCTTTCCAACGACGGCGGCCAGCCTACTCGAGTCGAATTCGACGATAAGATCGAGCCGGCCGTCCCCGTCAACATCGCGGATCGACACATTGAGCGGAGATGAGCCCGCGATTCTCAAGCTTGTCTGTTCGATCTCAGTGACATCTAGACTCTCAGTACCGAGAAGGGTCACAGCCCTAGTTGCGCGTATTGACTTAGATTGCTGCGCGAGTGGGGGCTCGTCGATTTGCAGACGAACTGGTTTGGGCGGATAGAGCACGTGTGCCGCCGCAGCCATCTCCGGAGTGAGCTCGCCTTGCGGAATCTGCGCGCTGTCGGCGCGTTGCTCAGCAGCAGAGACGCCGTCGGCGCTGCCATTCGGCGAGCACTGAAACGCCATCGTAAAGATAGACTGACCAGGAGCGGGACCCCAGTCTGCGTGCCCGCGAAGAGTCTGGCTGGTGAGGATGCACGCGCTTGCAGGATGGTCGTTAGCATTCAAGTCCGATGTTGCGTTCCGGTTGTCGGGCAAGCCCACGCCGTCCCAGTTGACCGGCCCCTGTGTCGCCCCAACCTGGTAACTGCAGGTGCCATCATAGTAGGTGAACAGGTCGGATGTGCCCGAGGCTAAACCTGCTGGCTCGTTGAGCTGACCGTTCTCGGTCAGCGCTCCCGGTGTATTGCCGCCTGTGGGCAACACCTGATTGGAGTAATCAAGGCGCAAGCAAATGCCGCCGAAGCCGAAGTGTTCGCAGCGCGCACCGATTGAGGGTGAGCAGTCCGCGTGCGTCGAACAGCTTCGGAAAGCGATCGATCCAACTGCTTCGCCTTCGAGGATTCCGCTGGTTTGATAGAGGTAGTTCATCACGCTCAAGTAATTCGGCTTGAAATTGGGAGCGTCTTCGCAGTCTGGACCCAGGCACGGCGTTCCTGGCGCAGATGTTCCTCCTCCGTGGTGTAGACCGAGGTTGTGCCCCAGCTCGTGCATGAAGGTGCCGGCTGTGATGAAGGTTGCGCCCGGCCTTCCACCCAAGTCGTTAACAAAATGACCGAGCGAGACTATGAAGTCATTGCCGGAGATCTCCGCCTGGCCAGTTTGGCCCCACTGAGGCCGCGAGCCCTTGGCGGCCGGACAGGTGCCGGTCGTGGTCAGGCTGTCGCAGTGGGTGAGGTTATCGCAACCGCTGTAGTGCCCGAAGACCGAATAGTGAAAGGTTAGCGCCTTTGCCTGGTCGAAGCTTAGATTCTTCAGGTCGTAAAGGTTCACGGCGTAGGCGCCGAGCGTACCCGGCGAGATGGTTGCTCCTTCGCAATTCGCATCTGGCGTTCGGAACGAAACCACGTGTGAGTGAGGGAGCGCGCGGCCACGAACCATGTGAAGATTGAAACCGTGAGCGGCGAAAGCGTCGGTCACCGCCTGGAGCACGCCGGGAGTCAAGACCTCCGGGTCGTGGGTATGTTCACAAACATTCTGAATGCACCGATCCCCGATATGGCTTGGCGCCAACGCGGTACAGTCAGTGTCTGCTGCACAGGCGTGAACACAACTCTTCGCACCGTAAGGCGTCGGCGGCCCCGCGCATGTCTCACCAGCATGCCTTGGGTCGGCAGTGCATTCGGAGTCGCTCGTACACGGAACGTCGTTCAACCCATAGCCCATCCAGTCGTACTGCACATAGATGTCCGGCTTGTTCGGATCAGCGCCCGATAGAAGCAAATCGTGTGTGGCATCGAGTACACCATCGTTGTTAAGATCTATCCCACCCGCGATTTCCCAGGCGTCGTTCAACCCATCGCCGTCTGCATCCGCACAACCCGATGAGCATGCGGGCAACGGCCCGCCACATGTCGCGCCAATTCCAGTGAGGGACACATATTGAGAATCATTTTTCTCTGAGATTTCCAGCCTCGCATTGCGGGTTCCGGCTCTCCACGGCAGAACAGCAGTAAACGTCAGATTGATGGCGATGCTGTTGCCGGGTGCGACCGTGACTGGCAGCGCGAATGTGTATGCTGGTATGAAATCACGCCGGTCGCGGCCTGATACCGAAATGTCCGTTATGAAGAGCTTAGAAGTGCCTGAGTTGGTGATGGTCTCCACAATCTGGTTGCTGGTGTCGCCGACCAGTTGATAGCCGAAGTTGATAGTGGCCGGTGACAAGGTCACGCCTGACGCAGTCGTAGTCGAACTTGCGGAAGGCTGCCGCGGTAGTATGGCTGCAGGCGCTCGGACCGCGCTTCGCACTCCCGCGTTTTTGTCATCAACGAACGCATTGTTGTTCTTTATTATTTCGTCTGTCTGGCTGATGGACTTCGTCGGCGCTTCCAGCGGTGCACGGTCTCGCAGACTGATGATCTCTCGATCTATCTCTTGCTTGAATGCCTCGAAGCTCAGAGCGCCAACAATCTTCCTGCCGCTGATGATGAATGTCGGAGTGCCAGTCACTCCAAGCTCTCTTGCCTCGTGCACATCCTTTTCGACAGCAGCCCTGCTCGCCTCTGAATTCATGCACCCATTGAATTCATCAAGCTCCAACCCGACTTGTGATGCAATCTGTTTCAAAGCCTCAACCGACAGATCGCTCGAAGCGAATACGCGATCGTGATAATCCCAGAACTTCCCTTGTGAGGCTGCGCAGACCGACGCCTGAGCGGTCTTGAAGGCGTGCTGATGAAAGGGCAATGGCATCTGCTTGAAGACAACATTCACCCTGTCGCCGTAGGCCTGCTTCACTTGACCTACTACACTCGCGGCGCGTTTACAGTAAGGACACTGGAAGTCCGAGTATTCAACTATAGTCACGAGCGCGTTGTGAGATGTTGTCGACGGCCGGTCATTTCTTTTTACTGCAGGCTGGGCTGAGTCGGTGTAACGGCTTGTACGCGGTTCTTCCGCTACCGCAAGCGTCGTAAAGAAGAGCAGCAACGCCACAGGACCAACGCGCTTAAGTATCTTGATCATTTGTTTCATTTCTTCCTCCATACAAAACGGATCGATAGCGTTATTCAGGAAGATTTGAGCGACACAGATGAGCGGTATTCCAGGGACATCTAATAGGCCCTGTATGGCAGCTTCGTCCTGGGCAACGGATCCTGCCTGCAATCTAATTGCGTGCGAAAAAGGCAGGGGAGCGCCGCTCCCTACGCCATACAATTCCCAAGCGTCACCAGCACTCGTCTAATGACAATCCGGGCCGTCAACAAAGATCGCGTCCTGCGAGTCGACCGGAAAGACGGTCGCGAAATAGATCACGACCGCCCGGTGTCCCTGGTTGCTGACCTGGTGAATGTGCCCGGGTTCTTCAGAGAAAGCCGTGCCCGCCGCGAACTGGCGGACCTGACCGCAGCCGTCGTCTTCAGTCAACGTCCCACGAGATACGATTACGTACGCGGGTCCTTGATGATAGTGCCAGGGGATGACATCACCCGGTTTCAACGTTAACCCGACCATCTCGGCCGTGGCGGGGCCATTTAGCTCAGGAAACTCAGGGAATGAGAACGAGTCGATCGTACCTTGCACGTTGAGAATCACCGAAAGGCCAAGAGCACTGCCCGCGACCAGAACCAGTGCTACTCCGGCCAGAAAGAGTTTCTTGAAATTCTTACCGCACATTGTTGCTCTCCTTGTTTCTTATCGAAGGCGCCGGTAGAAGCTGGAGCGGCGTCTGTTTTAGTGTTTGGTGGATTCGATCAAGTGATCGAATGCTTCGCCACCTCTGATATTGATCGATAGAGTGAGTTAAGGCAGATGAGCACCATTCCATCGGGCGACTCAGTGAAGTGAATGGTCTCAGCCTCAACCCAACGGTAGATTGAGCGCGAGCGTATGCCGGCTAACGCCGCAGCCTCATTCGGCGTGGCCATATCGACCGGATGGCCGCAGGCTTGGCACCAGACTGCCGATGCAACAGTTCGTCGGCGGATAACGAAAACGCGATCTGTCTCGATGGTGATTTCTGTTCTGCGTTTCAATCAGTCCCTCGCCCGCAGGCCATCTGCCCCAGTCTGGGCCCTGGCCTAATGTGTTGTGCGGCCGGACGGGTTGAACTACAATTGCCCAACCATCCGGGCTTTTGCAGTTGCGTTGAACCTCACAGCGCGGACATTAGTCCTCAAACGGAATGGAAGTCCTACGGAAGTCCGGAAAAGTTTCGGAAAAAGGTCGGTAGGAACGAAAAATGGCTCAGGCTCCAAAACTCTCTTACGAGTTCGGGCCATTCCGTCTTGATGCGGCAGAGCGACTGTTGTTACGCGACGGCGTCGATGTGCCGCTGACGCCAAAGCTGTATGACATTTTGCTTGTGTTGGTCCAAAACAGCGGCCACATCCTCGAGAAAGACGAAGTAATGAAGGCGGTCTGGCCCGACACGATCGTCGAAGAGTCCAACCTGACGCGCAATGTGTCATCGCTGAGAAAGGCGCTCGGCGAAGACACGAACCATCCGAAGTACATCGAGACAATCCCGTGGCGAGGCTATCGTTTTGCTGCGCGTGTCACGCAGGTCAACGGCGATCAAGCGGAGTTGATCGTGCGAGAGCATTCAAGCTCGCGGATCGTCATCGAAGAGGAGGAATTAGAGAAAGACGCCACGAGCAAATCCATTCGGCTAAGAGAAACACAGAGCCATCCGGAGAGGCCTGGTGAGTCAGTCAAGGGCAAACGGCGGCTGTGGACGCGTTCGGCGCCAATGGCCGCTGTCGGAATCCTGATCGGCGTCGCAGCCGCCCTCCTTGTTTGGCCACCGAGCAAGGCAAAACATGCCGGATCGAATTCTACGCTTAAGTCCATCGCGGTGCTGCCATTCAAGCCGATAAGTCAGGAAGGACGCGACGAATACTTCGAGCTGGGCATGGCTGATACTTTGATAACCAAGCTCAGCAATCTGAAGCAAGTAACCGTGAGACCGACAAGCGCAGTGCGGAAGTACATGGGGCTAGAACAAGACCCTGTTGCCGCCGGCCAGGAATTGAAGGTCGAGGCGGTGCTCGATGGCAGCATTCAGAGGTTGGGCAATCGCGTAAGGGTCACGGTGCGCCTTCTCAACACAAAGGACGGGTCATCGCTGTGGACATATAAGTGTGATGGCTATTGTGCAGACATATTCCAAGCGCAGGATTCAATCTCGGAAAGAGTAGCGGAAGCGCTGATGGTTAAGTTGTCTGGTGAAGAACAAAAACTGCTCGCCAAACATTACACGGAGAACACCAAAGCCTATCAACTCTATCTGACCGGGCGCTACTTTTGGAACAAGAGAACTGCGGACGGACTAAACAAGGGGATCCAATATTTTCAACAGGCCATCGATCAAGACCCGACCTACGCTCTCGCCTATGCAGGCATCGCACAGTCCTACATCCCGCTTGGACGCTACGGTTACCTGTCACCTGCGGATGCGCGCGACAAGGCGGATATGGCGTCGCGCAGGGCATTGGAAATCGACGACACTCTTGCCGAAGCCCATTGCGCAATGGCAGTGGTGAAGGGATGGACCTGGCATTGGGCAGACGCCGATGAAGAATACAAACGCGCGATTGAAATAAATCCAAGCTACATGCCGGCCCGGCAATGGTACTCGGAATATCTACTGGAAATGGGGCGGCGCCAGGAGGCGTTCGCGCAGATCAAAACCGCGCAGGAACTTGATCCAACCTCGCTCGTCCTTAATTCCTGGATAGGCTTCAGCCACTATTATGATCGGCAATACGACCGAGCGATCGAGCACTTTCAGAAGATGTCCGAGTTGGATGCCAACTTTGTGACCGCGCACTGGTTCGTGGGACTGTCGTATGCCGAGAAAGGGAGGTTTGGTGAGGCAATCGCGGAACTCCGAAAAGCGGTGGAGCTTTCGGAGGGCGCGGTGCAGATGCGAGCCGATCTTGCGTATGCCTATGCAGTGTCGGGGAGAAGGCGTGAAGCGTTGTCGTTGCTTAAGGAAATTACCGATCTTTCGAAGTCACAGAGTGGCTTTGCTTACGATGTTTCCATTATTCACATCGGCCTTGGCGAGAGGGAACAAGCGTTAAGCTGGCTTGAAAGAGCTTACGCCGAACGCTCAATACTTTTCCAGAAGCTCATAGTGGATCCCAGGCTTGACAGCCTCCGTACAGATGTGAGATTCCAGGACCTGATGCGCCGCACCGGCCTCACGCCTTGAAACCGCGGGCTCCTTCAAAGCAACCCGTGACTGCTACTCTGCCAATAAGAGAGCTGTCAGAACTTCCGGCGCGAAGAGGAAAGGGGAATCACTAAATCACAGGCACCGTCCATTCTCGCAGCGATTGAAAGACTAGACGGGGTGCGTGTGCTGGTCGTTGATGATGACGCCGACTCTCGTGAATTGCTTAACGTAGCACTAACGGCCTCTGGCGCGGACGTTACAACCAGCCAATCTTCCGCCGACGCCTTAGCCGAAATTAAGCGCCAGAAGCCGGACTGTATTGTTTCGGATGTAGGCATGCCCGGCGAGGATGGATACGGCTTTATGAAGAAATTGAGAACGCTCGAGGAAAAGGACGGTGCGAGAATTCCAGCCATCGCCCTTACCGGTTTCTCCGGGGCTGACCACAAGACCCTTGCTGACGCGGCAGGATACCAGGTTCATATTTCCAAGCCAGTCAATCTCGGAAGACTAATCTCCGAAATCGCGCGTCTGATTGCATGACAGCGGTCTACGATTGAATAGAGAAGCGCCCAAAGGGCGTGTCAAAGACTCGAATCCCTCATGCACAATTGCCGCAATGGTGCTCGACGTTCAGACCTCGATCGCCCCAGCGTTGCTCATTTTTGATTGTTGATAACGCCTTTACCTTCGACGATCGTCAGCACGCGGTCGCATCCGCTGACGCTGATTGTTTCAAGCGCACCGTCAGGCCATTTTAATTCCAGCTTATCAATTTTCGTCGCTGCACCGAGACCAAAATGCAGTTGCATATCGTTCTGCGAAGCGTAGCTCCCTCCGCTGACTACGTCTTGCCGTTGACGAAGTGCGCCGGTAGTCACGTAGGCTATCGCCCCGATCGCGTCACGCGGACTCTTCTTCGCCGGGTCTCCAACCAAATGCAGTTCAACCCAGTGGCCCGCCGGCTTGGTCACGTTGCGCAACACCGTCGGCGCCGAATCCATATTGTTTATGACCACGTCGACCGATCCGTCTCCGTCTAGATCTCCGACTGCGAGCCCCCGTCCACGGATTGCAATTGCGAGGCCGCTCCCGGGCGCCGCCGGAACACGCTCGAATCTTCCGGTACTCAGATTGCGAAACAGCAACGGTTGCTGAGCGTAGCTGGTGCCCCATTGATACTTATCAACCGCCGGATAGACGTGCCCGTTCGCGACGATGATGTCTTTCCAGCCGTTGTTGTCATAATCCATGAACGCAGTGCCCCAGCCGAGAAAGGGCAGGGTCACCTCGCCTTGTCCTGCTTGAAAGGACACATCGCTGAAATTACCCTCCCCGTCATTGTGCAACAGGGTATTGTAGTCGTCCGAGAAGTTTGTGATATAGAAGTCAATGCGGCCGTCGTTATCGTAATCGCCGATAGCCAGGCCCATCCCGGCTTGCTCGCGTCCGTTCTCGCTTAAGGCGACCCCCGACGGGTAGCCGACTTCCTCAAAGGTCCCGTTTCCCTTGTTGATGAAGAGCAGTTTCGGCGTGGAGTCGTTGACAACTATTAAGTCCAGCAAGTCGTCCTCGTTGACGTGAACGAATGCGGATGAGAATCCATAAAAACCGTCGGGGTCGCTGGCGCCGGCCTTGAGGCCAACCTCCTCGAATGAACCATCCGACTTTTGGTGATACAGAGAATCGGGCTCTCCTTTTAACCCGCGGGGACCACACATAACCGGAGTGCCGCGAAACTGGCAGAAGTTCTTCGAAACGCCGGGCTTGCCAAAATCGGCCGGGCTCAGAGGAGGATTCTCTATGTCGAATTCAAGGTAACCGGGAACGTAAATGTCCAATCTTCCGTCGCCATCATAGTCGCCGAAGCTGGCCCCAGTGCTCCAACCTTTGCGCGCGCACCCAAGCTTTTCAGCCAGGTCCGTGAACGTCCCGTTGCCGTTGTTGTGATATAGTCGCGATACCCCGAAGTTACTGACGTAGATGTCAGGCCAACCATCATTGTCATAGTCGCCTACCGCGACGCCCATCCCCCATCGCTCGTTTGCCACTCCCGCTTTGTCGGTAACATCTTCAAAGCGCCAATTGCCCAGGTTGTGGAAGAGCGCAGCGCGTGGCGGTTTTTCTTTTCCACGAACGGCATCGAAGGTAGACCCGTTGATTAAGTAAATATCCGGACGCCCGTCACCATCATAATCAAGAATTGCGACCCCGCCAGAAGGCGCGTCGAGGATGTAATTCTTTTCGGCTCCGCCGGAGCGATGGCGGAACTTAGCTAGCGAGGTTCGGGCGGTCACATCTTCGAAGATCAGGGGAGCCTTCGGATCCGTCACGTTCTCCGTGCGCCTCGAGGTGTAAATTCGAGCCTCGCCGGTTGAAACACCCATACCCGGTTTCTGTTCGCTTGGCTTCTGAGAGGTTGTCTGTGCGTGGAATATCGCCGGCGCACACAATGCGGTCGCTATCGATGCAAGAGAAATCATGCCGAACCATCGAACCCGTATTGAATTCGGTTTAAGCATTCGGCTTTCCCTCCGCGGTTCAGCGCTCGGTGATCGTATGGTAGCGATCGATTGCGGGGCTCTCAATCGTTTGTATCCGCTTACTCGGCCAGTGAATCTCAAGAGATCGCACGCTTGTCGAGGCCCCCAACCCGACGATGACGCGCGGATCACTGCTCGAGAGATAACTTCCAGCAGCGGTCACATCGAAGATGCGTTTTGTGCCCTTGTCCAGTGTGACGATCAGTCTTGCGCCGATGGCGCTGCGATTTGATTTTGTGCCGGTCAGCGCAAAGCCGACCCAGTGATTCTTACTGCCGTTGTTTCTCAGCACGACCGGCGGCGAGTTCAAAACACATACCACGATGTCCGGCTGCCCGTCGTTGTTCAGATCACCGACCGCAGCACCGCGAGCCGCGAGCGGCGTGTCAAACATCGGGCCTGCGGTCGGCGAAATTGTTATGAACTGCTTGCCGGTATTTCTAAGCAGCAAGAGCGGTTGTTTGTACCTCAAATATGCCGAGGTTTTCTCGATGGTATCTACAACGTGTCCTTGCGCAACGAAGAGATCGCGCAAGCCGTCGTTATCCACGTCGACGAATCGCGTGCCCCATCCGGAATACATTTGAGTAGCGAGTCCTATTCCCATTACGTTGGTGTCGTAAGTGAACGTCGCATCACTCAAATTGTGAAAGAGAGGATAGTGCTGGTAGGAGAGAGCGGTGATGAAGATGTCCGGATAACCGTCCTCGTCGTAATCCGCTGTGTCGACTCCCATGCCCGCAAATGTCTTGCCGTTCTCGTCGTAGCCCATCCCTGCCGGCAGGGCGATGTCGTCGAATGTCCCGTCGCCACGATTGCGATAAAGCGATTGGCGCACGCTGTCATTTGCCACGACGATGTCGGGCCATCCGTCATTATCAATATCCGTGATGGCCACGCCGAGCGACTTACCGTTGGGATCTGCGATCCTTGATTGCGTGCTGGCATCTTCAAATGTGCCGTCCGTGCGCTGATGAAAGAGCAAGTTGGTTGTGCCTTTAAAATTGTCGGGGTGACAATAGGCGCGTAGATCAGGTCGATTATCACCACAGATAAGCGCTCCGTGATCGAAGTCCCAATCAAGATAGCGCGCCACGAATAAATCGAGCCGCCCGTCGCGGTCATAGTCGATCCACGCCGCGCTCGTGCTCCAGCCACTGCCGGCGAGCCCGGTTTTCCTGGTGACATCAGTGAAAGTTCCATCGCCGTTATTATGGTATAGGGTGTTCGCACCATAACCCGTAACGTAGAGATCGACCCACCCATCATTGTCATAATCGCCTGCTGCCACACCCATGCTGTAACCTTCACCCCTCACGCCGGCGCGCTCGGTGACATCCTCAAAAGTGCCGTCCGCTTTCTGGTGGTAAAGCCTGTTCCAGTACCTCAAGTCTCGCTTGTCGGGCATTGACTGCTTTGGCATCGGGTCTTCAAGGCGCGCGCCGTTAGTGAAGAACAGGTCCAGACGGCCATCGTTGTCGTAGTCCAGCATCGCTACGCCGCCACCCATCGTTTCGAGCAGATACTTCTGCGAAGTCGGCGAAGGCGCCTGTCGGAAGCTGATCAAGGAAGAGGCTGTGATGTCAGTGAAGGTGACGGGCGAAGGAGCTTGAGGCGCGGCAGCTTTTGGGGGTTTTATAGGATCGCCACTGGTGTAAGACCGACCGGGTTGTGACTGCGATTGGGGCGGTCGGGTCTGTTGCGCTCGGACGTCTGAGCAGTTGTCCTTCGGCGCCGAAGCAACAAAGAGGAACATCGAGAGACAGAGACAGAGAATCCTCATAGTAAAAGCAGGAGTTGTATTGTCCCCGCTTCCTGCTGAAAAGATCAAGCAAACCGCTTTTGGGTATTTTTCTGGGCATCTCTGTTTCAGTTAACTCGCTATTGACAAGTTCTCAGGGAAGCTTTATAAGCAGTTCGGATAGCGCAGCTGGCTAATAGGAGTCGTTCAAAGTCGCCTCGCTTTTTTCATACTGTTCATAAGGTTCGCGCGGGCGGCGTTAATCACGGTTTCACCGGTTTCGAGGCGTTTCTCCTCATCATCTTCCGCCGGGCTTAAGGCACCCGGTTCGCAATCTTCCTTGAGCAGTAGCATTGTTGATCGCAAAGCAGAGCTGCGAGGCCAAGGCTGGAGCTAGAACCTCAGCAGCCGCTCATTTCTTCATCGCCGTTACGCTCACGTTGGACAGCCCGGTGATGCCGTCCTGTCTTAGTAGGAGTCAACCATGTCCAGACGCCGATCCTTCCTGATCGCCAGCTTCTCTCTTTTGCTGATTTCGATTCTATCGAGCGCTTCGTTAGCGCAGACGAACAAAGCCACGATCGTCGGTACGGTCACCGATCCCAATGGGGCAATGGTGCCGGGCGCCTCGGTCTCGGTTACGAATGTAAACACCAATGCTGAACGAAAGGTAACGACAAGCGGCGAGGGAACATACATTGTGCCTTTGCTGGACATCGGGACATACAAGGTGACAGTCAGTGCGCCGGGTTTCAAGGATGTCACCCACGAAGACCTGGTGCTGAATGTCGGCGATCGCCTTCCAGTGGATATTCAGCTCACCCAAGCTTCGGCCGCCGCGCAGGTCGTGAACGTGACCGCGGAAGCGTCGACCATCCAAACCGAGTCCAGTGATCGCGGCAGTGTTATCACTGGTCGCGAGGTCACCGAGCTCCCACTCTCAGGCCGCAACTTTACCCAACTGGCTACTCTACTGCCCGGCGTTGCACACTCGGCAAATACCGGTTTTGGCAACGGTGGACCCGATTCGCGCCAATTCAACAACGGAGACCCACGCGCGGGTAGCGGCGGGCCCGGCAGCAGCAATGAGCAAGGCTCGACGGAGACTTCACGCTTCGCGCGCTCAGGTGGCGGCACGCTGACGGTAAATGGACAGCGTCCGACCAATAACAACTTCTCGCTTGACGGCGTTGATAACAATGAGCCCCAGTTTGGGACGATCGGCGTGTTTCCAAATCCGGACGCGATTGCCGAATTCAAAGTCTCTACCAGCATACCGCCAGCAGAAGTGGGGCGGGCCAGCGGGGCCGTAATCAACACCATCATCAAGTCTGGATCTAACGCCCTGCATGGATCGCTGTACTATTACGGTCAGAATTCTGCGCTGAATGCGTTCCACGAAATTCTCAAGCGCAATCGCGCACGGGCAATAGCTCGCGGTGACAGGTTTATTCCCGACAAAGCTGTGCAGCAGATTCATGAGTTCGGCGGAACGGTGGGAGGCGCGATTATCAAGGATCGTACTTTCTTCTTCTTCGATTATCTGGGCCAGCGTAACAACCTGCCATTCCCAGCGACTTCGACGGTTCCCACTGCTGGATCGCGCAACGGCGATTTCTCGGACTTTCCAACGATATTCAATCCATTCACCGGACAGGCGTTTTCCGGCAACAAGATCCCGGCGAATCTGATTGATCCGATAGCGCAAAAACTGTTCAACCTCTTTCCTCAGCCAACAGCGAGCGTGTTCAACCCAAGCCAGGGTACCAACAACTTCTTTACACAACGAGCGGATAAAGAAACGATCAATAACTTCGAGGTCAAGATCGATCATCGGCTGAATGCCAACAACGCAATCACCGGTCGCTTTAATGAGCAGAGGCTGAACACCTTGCGCGCCAATCTGTTACCAGCACTACCAACCGCCGGTTTCGGCGCGGGAGAAGAAAACGGCAATACTCGTCAACTCACGCTTTCTGACACCCACACTTTTAGTCCTCAGGTCCTGAATGAATTCCGCTTCGGATTTACACAACTGAACATCGCTATATTCAACTGCGGCGTCAAAGGTGCTTGCGGCACCAGCCCGACCTTTGGTCAGGATCTTGGTATTCCTAATGTGAATGACGGCTCGCTGGAACAATCAGGCGGCCCGGGACTTGGCAACTTCGGAAACGGGTTCACTGAATTCCTTGGCGACGGCGGGCTCTTCCAAGTTAAGAGTAAGAACCCTTACTTCGCCGATTCGGTCACAATTATTAAAGGCAGTCACGCGTTCAAGGTCGGGGCCGAATATCGTTTGCGGTTTCTCAACACCATCGACGGGGGCCGGTCGGGCTTCCTGAAGGGCAATACCGGATACGCGGACGCGGGGCCGGCTTCCAATCCATTGTTGCCCGGTCAGGTCTGCCCAGTCGCATCGCGTGACGGCGCAACAAAATGTTTTGTGGATAAGAACGGCGTACCGTATGGGGGCACCGGCAATGCTCAGGCAAATGAATTGATGAGCCTTCCTGCCTTTCAGGTTTCAAGAGGCCGCGTTTTTGGAGGACCCTTCAACCTGCGAACCCAGGAGTTAGGTCTGTTCGTTCAGGATGATTGGAAGGTTAACCCGCGGCTTACTTTGAATCTCGGCTTGCGCTATGACGTATTTACCCCGCCGACCGAAGCTGACGCGCGAGTGAGCTATTACGATCCTACTCAGCGCCAGGTTGTCGTTGCGAAGAGTCCTCACGACAGAATTGTGGATCCAGATCTGAATAACTTCGGGCCGCGGATTGGGTTCGCCTATGCTCTGACCGATGACAAGAACCTGGTCGTGCGTGGCGGTTACGGGTTGCTTTATACGCTGGACGGCACTGATTACCCGGCGGCGATTCGAAATCCGCCGTTCACCAATTCGGTTCAGTTCAATCAGTTCCAGCAGGATCCAGCGAACAGAACCTATTTCAGCGTCAAGACTGGGCCGCCGAGCGTCACGACGCAAATAGATCCTGTGAATTTGCCGACCTCGGTTGCGTTGTTTACTGTGGATATGAAACAGAGGACCGCTTACGTACATCAAATGCAGCTTAGTCTCCAATACCAGTTCGCTAGAGACTGGTCGCTAGACGTGGGATATGTCGGCAACCGGGGGGACAAGCTGCTCACCACATTTGATATCGGGAGCAACGGCACTGGAGCATCGCGCAACAAGGCAGGGGATGCCCTTGGCGGTGTTCTGCTGTATACGAATGTAGCCGAGTCGTCTTACAATGGCTTGCAGACGCAGGTAAAGAAGCGGCTTTCGAATGGGATACAAGGGCAGGTGTCCTACACCTGGAGCCATACCATCGATAACGCACTAGGAGTCGTAAGCAGTCTCGGAGACAGCCGCAACGGCGGTCGTTCGGGTCCAACCGATCCCTTCAATCTCGATCTCGATCGAGCCACTTCCGGGCTCGACTACACGCACCTTTTGTCTGCAAGCGCGATCATCGACCTGCCGTTCGGCAAAGGACAACGGTTACTCAACCGAGGCGGGCCAGTCAACGCACTGTTCGGCGGCTGGCAGTTCAACATTATCGAGAGCGCTCACAGCGGCTTTCCGTTCACTGTGGTTTGCAACTGCGGGGCGGTGCGCCCGACTCTTGTGGGCGATCCCTTTGCCAACGTCCCTGCCGGCAGATTCTTCAATCCGGCTGCATTCTCTGTCGATCCATCCAAGCTGTCGTCGGTGAAGAACGGGGTTGGGAACACGATTATGTTCGGCAGTCTGGGTCGCAACACGTTCAGAGGTCCTAGCTACTACAACACTGATTTGTCAATGTTCAAGAACACGAGCATCACTGAACGTTGGAAACTGCAGATCGGGATCGAATTCTTTAACGCGTGGAACCATACAAACTTTACGATCCCGAACAACAATTTTAACGATGCAGGGAGCGACAACGGGCGTCCGACTGGCTTCGGAGTCTTCGACAGCGCCTACCCGGGACGCGTAATACAGTACCGCGCAAAGTTTATCTTCTGAGCGGGCCAGCCAAACCACAGGGCCGGCTTTCGACCAGCTTCGTCGCGGGTGGTACAGGAACATAGCCTGGAGCAGTTAGCAATTCCTTCGCTCCAGGCTATTACTTTTCTCGCATGAGTGCATCGTCGCACAACCGGTCATCCTCTGCTAGAATTTCGGGGAGGCAGTTCAAAGATGTGCCTGTCGAAGGCGATCTGCAGATCGAAGTCTTTTGAGGACTTTGAATGCGTAGCAATCCTTAAGCGCTTCGCTCGTATGAAAACTCATTGGTTTCTTCTGGTCGTCATCAGCCTGCTGCCCTCGCCGCCCGCAATCGCCCAGCAAGCCGGGGCTGAGCGTTCGCATGTCGACCGATTCAGCAGCCCCGAAGTGCGAGCGGAGCGCGCCGAAGCCGACGCGAGCGCAAGACTCTCCTCGAACCCTAAAGATGTAGACGCGCTCGCCGATCGCGCCTTGGCGCGGATGCGGTTGGGCCACTACGCGCAGTCCTACGAGGATTTGCGCCTAGCCTCAACCCTGCGGCCCGCTGATGCTGACTTTCAAGCCAGTATTGGATACGTCCTGTGGAAACTCGGGCGACCCGCCGAAGCCATCAGCGCCGAGCGCGCCGCGCTAAAGCTCGACGACAGAAACTTTTCGGCGCACTTTCAACTCGGGCGGTTTCAATTGCGCAGCGGCGACTCAAAGCAGTTCGCCGAGGCCGGCGTGCATCTCAAGCGAGCGCTCGAATTGAACCCGCGCCAATATGATGTCAGGCTCGAGCTGATTGCTCTCTACCGATTGCTTGGTGACACTGCGCCCGCGATGGCTCAGCTGGATTTGCTCGAAGACGCATTGCCATCAGACGCGCGCGTTACTTACGCCGGCGCTTTGCTCGCTGCCGATCGTGGCGATCTGACCACTGCGATTAATGCATTTCGTGATGCTCTGCGCCGCGATCCTAGTCTCTATGGCGCATGGCAGGACCTTGGACTGGCTTACATCAAACTGAAGAAATGGCCCGAGGCTGTCGACAGCTTTGCCGAGTTGACACACCGGCAGCCGGAATCAGTCGATGCGGCGTATTTTCACGCGCTTGGCCTGTTCAACGCCGGCCGGAACGCAGAAGCCGAACGTGAGGCGCGACGCGCATTGCACATCGACGCGGGCGCGTCGGCTGCTCACACGCTTCTTGGCATCATCCTCGGTTCGCGAGGCGAGAACAATGAAGCGAGCGACGAACTCTCGCAAGCGGCGGCGCTCGACCCAACCAGCTTTGACGCGCAGTTCAATCTCGGACGAGTGCAGTATTGTATGAAAGATTATACGGCGGCGATTAAGAGCCTGCGAACAGCCGCAAATCTGGACCCGCGCCACGCGGAGGCGCGATTCTTTCTTGGCACCGCACTCGAGACCGCCGGCGAGTCAGACGCCGCCCTTGCCGAGTACCAAGAGTTAAACAGGATCGATCCACAATCGGCGATCGGTCTGGTTGGGGCCGGAGCGCTGCTTGCAAAGCAGGGAAAACCCGAGGATGCCATTGCCGCGCTTAGGCGCTCAATCGCTCTCGATGCGACCAGGTTCGAAGCGCACTGGGCGTTAGGCCGTGCCCTCGCGCAGTCAGAGCGTTACCAGGAAGCGATTGAATCCTTCAAGGCCGCTATAGCGCTTGCGCCGGACCGCGCGGATGCGCATTACCAGTTAGGCCTTGCGCTGAGGCGTTTGGGACGCGCCGAAGAGGCCGCGCGTGAGTTTGCAATTGTGGAACAGATTAACAAGGAGTTCCGAACAGGCAAGCCGGTTAAACGATGATCGCAGTAGGTTGCAGACCCGATCGCGGCCCCCCCGCTTACCCATTCGTGGAAGCTACATTGTGCTCCGCGTCACTGTCAGTTTCCAGAGCATTTCGTCGCCGAACCGGTGGATCGCTTTTGATTCTCACATCTTGCGTTCTGCTCTTTTTTCTTTGTCTTACAACGAAGGCAGAGCCAATTCTGAGGCAGACCCCCGGTCCTGTTACGCACGACGGGCAGGCCCAGGCAGCCGAATTGAGCGCCACCGCGAGAGCGTCGTTGGACCGGGCACTTGCGGAAATAAAGGCAAATGCCTTGGCGGAGGCCGAAATCTCCGCACGCGCCGCAGTGCAGGCCGCGCCGCGCTCGGCCGTCACGCACAACATTCTCGGAGTCGTGCTTGATCGCGCTGGGCGCACCGAGCAGGCATTCGTCGAGTTCAATACGGCGATCAAGCTGGATCCTGGTTTCGTCAGTGCGCGAAACAACCTCGGACGCATGCTCGCCGAGCGGGGAAAAACCGCGGAGGCGATCGCGGAGTTCGAGCGAGTTCTGAAAATCGACCCCAATCACGTTCAAGCTCACTACAACCTCGGCGCGCTGTACAGTGATGCAGGCCAATTCGAAAAGGCAGCGGAGCACTTCGCCCAAGCACGAAAGGGAGCACCGGACGACCCGCAGCTTGCACTCGCGTTTTTGAATGTAGCTTACCGCGCCAATCGCGCAGCGGAAGGCGATGAGGTCGCCAACCTTGTCGAGCGAACCGTGGGTTCTGACCCGCGTGCGCTCTTCACCCTTGGTATCGCGCTTGCGCAGAACAAACGGTACGAACGCGCGGTGCAAGTTTTCACCCGGGTCGATGCTGCGCTGCCGCACACCTACGAGGTGCTTTACAATCTCGGCACCGCGCTTTATAACCTGGATCGCAATGACGAAGCCGTGCACTTCCTTGCCCAAGCCGCGGATCTAAATCCGGCTCCACCGGAAACGCATTTTCGGCTTGGCCTGATTGCCAGCGCTCGCAGCGAACACGCTAACGCCGCACTTGAGTTCAAGCACGCGATTGATCGCGATTTCAAGAACGCGAACTATCACTATCTGCTGGGCCGCGAATATTTTCGGGCCGGCTACTGGGACGGAGCGATCAGCGAGTATACCCGCGCAGTGGAGCTGGACCCGAAGCAAGGAGCTTATGTTTTCAGCCGCGCCAATGCCAACTACCGAAAGGGCGAATGGAGCGCGGCTGCAGCGGACTTCGACGCGGCGGCAGCGATCGATCCGAACATCGAGAACATCGGTTACCTGCGAGGATACACTCACCGCGCTGCCGGCGACTTTGATCGCGCACGAGAGTTGCTCGAAGAGTTCCTAACCAAGAATCCAAATCACGTTGATGCGCTTGCAAGCTTGGGCTACGTGGCAATAGAGCAGGGTCGGTTGGACGATGCCGACGCGCCGCTCAAGCGTGCGCTTGAGTTGTCGCCAGATGAAGTACCGGTGCTTTACGACTACGCCAGGCTGGCCATCAAACGCAGGAATTATCCCGAAGCGGCCGCGCGTCTTAAGCGCGTGATCGAGAAGTATCCCGCTCTCACCCAAGCGCATTACCAACTGTTCTTGGCGTACACCCGCTTGAAGGAACCAGACAAAGCCCAGGTTGAGCTTGCGGAGTTCAAGCGCCTCGAAGCGCTCGAAAAACAAGTGCAGCAAGAGCGAAATGTCGACGAAAAACTTCGCATGCAACAGATGCTCGGCCAACCGCCGAAGTAGCATCGAGGTGGAGCCTTAACATGAAAAGCAGCACCTGCGCATTCAGTGTCTTATTTATCGTAATTGTATTAAACTCTGCGGTTAACACGCGCGCTTCGGCGCAAAACGAGGCAGCAAGGAAATCATTTCATCAATGGACAAAAAACGAAGCTAACAAGGTTCTCAATGACTCGCCGTGGGCTGTCACCCAGGAAGCGCGCATCGATTTCGGGACCGAGGTAAGAAAGATCGCCGGCGCCCCGACCAACGAAGCCGGGCATTTGGCTGCCGAGATGAACGGCGCTAACGTGCCGGTTGACTATCGCGTCACATTGAGGCTGCGCTCGGCGTTACCGATTCGCCAGGCACTGGTGAGGCTTAAGCAGCTTGAAGCCAGGTACGACACCATGGGCGAAAAGGAACGCGCATCCTTCGACGCAAAGACAAAGGGTCTGCTAGATTGCCCGGCTTGCGCCCAGAACTACGTGCTCACCATAAGTTGCAAATCGGCTAACTATCCCGGCGCGGACGCTCTGTATGACGGCTTGAAAGGGGCAACTTTGCCCGCTCTCAAACCGTACGTTCACCTTCTCAACGATCGAGGCCAGGACCGCGAACTGATTCATTTCGTCGCTCCAAAGGCTCCAGGCGAAGAGGCGGTCTTTTACTTTCCAAGAGTCGATGACGAAGACCGACCGCTAATAACCGCGCGTGACAAGAAGCTGCTCTTTCGGCTGAGCGACAACAATGCCAAGGCGATTACTAACTTCGAGATCGACGTCTCGAAGTTGATTCTGAACGGCCAAATCGAATTCTGACCGAAGGGCTGAACCGATGCGCATTCACTTGAGACTACGTGTGCGGGCGGCGGCGGCGGTGATCGGCCCGTTGCTATTGGCAGCGGGGTCGTGCGCCGCGCAGAATGCGCCCGAAACGCTCAAGGTTGAACCGCCAAACTGGTGGGCAGGCCACTCTATAAATCCAGTGCGAGTCTTGATTCGAGGGCGCAACCTCGCGGGTGCGCGAGTCGAAGCCTCGGGCGGCGGTGTCAGCACGCGGCTGACGAGAGTTAACGCAGCGGGAACCTATGTCTTTGTCGATGTGCTCATCGATGCGAACGCAACGGCCGGGCGCCGGCGGTTGCGGCTGACTACCCCTGCGGGAACGACCGAGGCGCCGTTCGACATCTCCGTGCCACTCGCGCGAGAGGGTCGTTTCCAAGGGTTCACCACCGACGATGTGATCTATCTCATTATGCCCGATCGCTTTGCTGACGGAGATCCAACAAACAACGACCCTGCACAGGCGCGCGGCATGTATGACCGGACCAAGAGACGCTATTAACACGGTGGCGACCTTCAAGGCGAAATCGAACCTCTGTCTTATTTGAAAGATCTCGGCGTCACCGCGATTTGGCTGACGCCATGGTACGACAACGTCAATCACCTCAATGAACGCGAGCAGTATCCCGAAGGATCAACCGGCACAAAGAAACCGATAACCGACTACCACGGCTACGGCGCGGTTGATTTCTACGGCGTTGAAGAACACTTCGGTACGCTGGCGAAGCTGCGGGAGCTGGTCGATGGAGCGCACAGACTTGGCATCAAAGTCATTCAGGATCAGGTAGCAAATCATACAGGGCCTTATCACCCGTGGGTCGATGACCTGCCTACGCCGACCTGGTACAACGGAACAAAACAACATCATCTGGCGAATACTTTTCAGACCTGGGTGCTTCACGATCCGCATCCCGTGGCACAACTGAAGCGAGAGACCCTTGAAGGATGGTTCGTCAACATACTTCCGGACCTGAATCAGAATGACGAGGAAACTGCTCGCTACATCATTCAGAATACGCTGTGGTGGATTGGGGTGACCGGCGTCGACGCAATTCGTCAGGACACCTGGCAGTATGTTCCGAATAGCTTCTGGCGCCGATGGACCGCCGCAATCAAGCGTGAGTATCCGAAGGTCAACGTTGCGGGCGAAGTCTTAGACGGTGATGTCGCGCATTGTTCGTTCTATCAGGGCGGACGCGTGCGGTTCGACGGCATCGATACCGGGCTCGATACGCTATTTGACTTCCCACTGCTCTATCCAATACGCCGCGCGTTCGCCGAGGGCAAATCCCTGAAGGAGGTCGCGTGGATTCTTTCTCAAGACCAGCTGTACCCGAACCCGAACGTGCTGGTCACTCTCATCGGGAATCACGATATGCCCCGATTCATGAACGAAGCCGGTGCGACGGTCGCGGGCCTCAATTTGGCGCACACGTTGATAATGACGATGCGCGGCACGCCGCAGCTTTACTATGGTTATGAGATCGCAATGAAGGGCGGTGGCGATCCCGATAATCGTCGGGACTTTCCCGGCGGATTTCCGGGCGAAGCGCGCAACGGATTTAGCAAGGACGGACGCACCGCTGACGAAACGGCTGCGTTTGAACATCTTCAGAAGCTCGGTCGATTGAGAGCGGAGCTCGAGCCCTTGCGTCGGGGTGCGCTTATCAACCTTTTCATCTCCGACCAGCAATATGCGTACGCTCGCGCGACGGGGCAGTCGTGCGTCGTGATACTTATCAACAACGACCCGAAACCGGCGAGGCTCGAATTCAGCGTTGCCGGCACGAATCTCGAGGATGGCGCAACGCTTGTTGATCGGCTCGGCGCCGCAGGCGAGGTGAGAATCGATGTTGGAATGATGAGAGTAGAGCTGCCAGCTCGGACAGCAGCGATTTTCGCCAAGAAGCAATAAGCGCGGCATTATGTTTTCTCCGACGTAGCCAGCTCGGGAACGGAAACAGAGAACAAGAGAGAAAGGGCCGAAGAGCGATGGAAAAACCTCGACTGAGCTTTTGGCAGATATGGAACATGAGCTTCGGGTTCCTGGGAATCCAGTTCGGTTGGGGATTGCAGCTGGCCAACATGAGCGGGATCTACACGTATCTGGGAGCGAAGCCTGAGGATATATCTCTGTTGTGGCTCGCTGGGCCGGTTACCGGCCTCCTCGTGCAGCCGGTCATTGGTTCGATGAGCGACCGCACATGGAATCGTTTTGGCCGTCGTCGTCCTTACTTTTTCGTGGGCGCAATTCTCGCTAGTATCACTCTCTTCTTCATGCCTAATTCGTCCGCATTGTGGATGGCCGCGGGGTTGCTCTGGGTCTTAGACGCGAGCATCAATGTAAGCATGGAACCGTTTCGTGCTTTCGTCGCCGATAAGCTGAACATAGACCAGCGCAACGTTGGATTCGTGATGCAGAGTTTCTTTATCGGTATCGGCCAAACAATGGCGAATATATTGCCATTCGTCTTCAGAAGCACCGGCATGGATATTGATTACCAGAACCGGATAGATGCCGCGAAAGCGGCTGGAGTCGTCAATCCTCGACTTATTCCACCGAGCATAAACTATGCCTTTAAGATTGGCGCGATCGCATTCCTTCTCGCGGTGCTGTGGACGGTTTTTTCGAGCAAAGAGTACCCGCCGGAGAACATCCAAGAGTTCGAGCGAAAGCGTCGTGAACATCGCGGTGTCGCGGCGGGAATAACCGAAATCGTATCTGCAATTCGCGAGATGCCGAAGACTATGAAGCAACTGGCGGTCGTTCAGTTGTTCACCTGGCTCGGGCTTTTCTGCATGTGGATGTTCTTTGGCCTGACTACCTCTTACTACATCTTCGGTGCAGTCGACGATGCCGACCCGCGATTCAAAGACGGTCAGGCTTGGGGCGGCATCGCATTTGCAGTTTATTCGGTGGTCTGCTTCGTGATCGCCTTTGTGCTTCCCAAGCTCGCGGCACTAACTAGCCGCAAGAAAGTCCATGCTCTCTCACTGATTTGCGGGGGTATGGGGCTACTTTCGGTCTATCTTATCCACGATAAGTGGTTGCTTCTAGTAGCAATGGTAGGAGTTGGCATTGCGTGGGCTTCAATTCTCTCGATGCCATACGCGATGCTTTCAGGCGCGCTGCCGCCGGCTCGCATGGGAGTTTATATGGGCGTCTTCAATTTCTTTATTGTGATCCCTGAGATCATTGCGTCCGTCACGTTCAAGCCACTTGTCAAATATGTATTCTCCAGCAATCCGCTTTACGTCGTGATGTTGGGAGGGGCGAGCCTTCTCGTTGCTGCTGCGCTCGTTGTGCGCGTCCAGGATGTCGCCGGACGAATCCTGCCGGGCGAGGTAATCAAAGCGGATGAGCATGAAGCTTTCGCCGTGCAGGAATCCGCTCAACCTGTTCCAAGCACGGGATTGATTGACGAACAATAACCGCCTGGCGGACCAGGGAGCAACTTCAAGATGACACAACGACTGCGCGCACTACTGCTGAGGGTCGTCGCGCTCTCACTGTGTGTCGTATCTTTCGGCGCCGGCGGCCTCGCACAGGCATCAAGAGATCTCTCCAAAGAATCTGCTCGTGCAGTCAAACCGTGGATACGCGACGCGGTCATCTACGAAATCTTTCCTCGAGCGTTCTCACCCGAAGGAAACTTCAACGGGATAACAGCAAAGCTGGATCAGCTCAAAGACCTCGGAGTCACCGTTCTCTGGCTGATGCCCATCCATCAGATCGGTCAACAGAAGAAGAAGGGTACAATCGGCAGCCCATACGCCGTGCGCGATTACTATTCAATTAATCCGTACTACGGCACGAAGGATGATCTCCATCGGCTGATCAACCAAGCGCACCGGCGCGGGTTAAAGGTGATCATCGACATCGTCGCCAACCACACATCGTGGGACAACGTAATGATGAAGCACCCGGAGTTCTACAAGCACGACGCACAGGGCAAGATCATCTGGCCTTACGACTGGACTGATGTGGCGTGGCTTAACTACCAGAACTCGACACTACGCGACTACATGATCGGGATGTTGAAGTACTGGATCCGCGAGTTTAATCTTGACGGCTTCCGCTGCGATGTCGCCGGTGAAGTGCCGGTGGATTTCTGGGAAAGCGCGCGAGCGGAGCTGGAAAGGATAAAGCCCGACGTCGTGATGCTCGCCGAGGCCTCGAAGCCGGATCTTCTTCTCAAAGCTTTCGATCTCGATTACGCGTGGCCGTTTCACGGAACGTTGACAGAGGTGTTGAAGGGAAGCGCGCCAGCTATTGCAATTCGACGAGTGTGGGAGCAAGAACGCGCCAGGTTTCCGCGCGGCAGCGTGCACATGGTTTTTTCCGACAACCACGACGAGAGCCGGGCGATCACCCGATTCGGCGAGCGTGGGGCACTGGCGGCATCGGCGCTGGTGTTCACGCTCGATGGGGTGCCGCTGCTCTACAATGGAATGGAGGCAGGAGACACAACCGAGTCCGGTGCGCCGGCGCTGTTCGAAAAAATGCCCGTGTTCTGGGCAAGCGTCGAACGGCGGCCCCAGTTTCCCGCGTTCTACAAACAAATGATCTCGCTCAGACTCGATCATCCGGCGCTTCGGCGCGGTGAGCTTGAATGGCTTCACAATTCGGATGAGCAGCGCGTGGTGACTTTTATCCGGCGCGACAAGGTAGAAGAGTTGCTGGTCGCAGTCAACACTTCGAACCGGCCGTTTTCCGGCGTCATCGAAGTTGCCAATGGATCATTGTTCCGAGATGTGACGCCCGCTGCTGCCTCGAGCGGTCCGCTTGCCGGACTGCCCGCTATTTCGCTCGACTCGTGGGGACTGAGAATCTACAGGCGAGCTCTCCTATAGAACGTTATCGAAGGGAGATGCATATCCTCGAAAGGCAGGGGTAACGGTTGACTTCGAAATCATCGATTTCCAGGAAATCCTCGTGTCGGAATTCAGCTTGGCTTCTCAGTAGATTTCTAAGACAATCCATTTCTCCCCCTACTAGTTCCAATCCAATTTTGATTAGCGCGCAGCTAGGAATGCACGAAGGAGTTTGTACTCTCGAAGCAAAAACATTCCACAGCGAAAGCGTCACTGCCAGAAAATGTCCTCAGAGGAGCCAATCGTTCGAGCACGCGCGGTAGAAAAGTTTTACGCGCAACCTGACGGGCATCGGGTTGAGGTGATCTCGCCGATTGACTTGGCGATTTACCCAGGCAAGATCGTCGCGTTGCTAGGCCCATCTGGTAGCGGCAAGTCGACGTTGCTCAGAATACTGACCGGACTCGCGCAGCCTTCGGCGGGCGGGGTGCTCTGGCATGGGCGGCCGCTTGACGGCTACCTCCCCAACGTGTCCATCGTCTTTCAAAGCTTTGCACTATTCCCCTGGCTCACCGTGCTCGATAACGTGCAAGCGCCGCTCAAGGCAAAGGGAGTTACCGCGTCCGAACGGCAGAGGCTCGCGATGAAGATCCTGGATACCGTGGGTCTCGATGGGTTCGAGACGGCTTATCCTAAGGAACTGTCTGGTGGAATGAAGCAGCGGGTGGGCTTTGCACGGGCGCTTGTAGTCGAACCCGAGGTGTTGTTCATGGACGAGCCCTTCTCCGCGCTCGATGTGCTTACTGCCGAGAATCTGAGAGGCGAGTTGATGGAGTTGTGGCTCGATAAGCGAATGCCAACAAAGGCAATTTTCTTAGTGACTCATAACATCGAGGAAGCAGTGCTTTTGGCGGATCGTATCATCGTCATCGGCAGCAACCCCGCCAGCATTCGCGCCGACTTCGAGGTAGACATTACCCAGCCGCGCGACCGCAAGTCCGGAGCCTTTCTTGAGCTAGTCGATTACGTGTACAAGGTACTCACTCAGCCCAAGATCGAACACCCACTGCCTGCCATCGAAGCGAGACACCCATCGGCGTCCGAGCACGTCGCGAAGTATCAGATGCTCCCGCATGCACGGCCCGGAGGAATAGCGGGATTACTCGAGATACTGCTGGATCGTGGTGGACACGATGATCTTTATCAGCTTGCCAATGAGCTGGGGATGGAAGTGGATGATCTGCTTCCGATTGTAGAAGCCGCCGCGTTGTTCAACTTTATTCGCGTACACGAAGGCGATGTCGAGATTACATTCGAGGGGCGAAGCTTCGCTGAAGCAGACATCCTCACCCGGAAGGTCATTTTTCGCAAAGCGGCGCTCGATCACGTTCCGCTACTCAAACAGATCGAGACTGCGCTACGGACGAAATCGGATCGCGCTCTACCCGATGACTTCTTTCGAGATATCCTCGACGAGCACTTCAGCGAGGAGGAATCGCGCCGGCAAGTCGATACGGCGATTCTTTGGGGCCGGTACGGGGAGATCTTCGACTATGACGCCAATGCGGGTAGATTGGTTCTAACCGAGGCCGAGTTCGACCGCGAATCGAGTTAGTCCTGGCGCCGTGCCAACCGGTTCACCGTTGCAATGAAACCCGCCGTCCTCACACGAGCGATCATTCAAGAGCGCATAGGCTCACGGCTGACCGATCTGGTCATCTTTGGTTCCGTGCTTGCTGTCTTTTATGGTGTGCTGGTCATTGCGCGTTCCTGGCTCGGTCCAATTACGCCTCAAGCGGAAATCTCGCGCTCACCATCCAAGTTGCCCATTTACGCCGGGTATTCCCTTCTGCGATTAACAATTGCCTACCTTCTCAGTCTCTGCTTTACGTTGGTCTACGGTTACGTTGCCGCCTACAACAAGAGGGCGGAGCGAGTGATGATTCCGCTGCTAGACATCCTGCAGTCGATCCCGGTGCTCAGCTTTCTTCCGGGCGTGATGCTGGCGATGGTTGCTCTCTTTCCACGACGCCAGATTGGCATGGA
>CAZOOE010000003.1:0-45497 GCA_964581275.1 uncultured Clostridia bacterium | reverse complement strand
CAAGCGCCGAAGAGCTGGGCAGAGAAAGCGTATGTGAAGCTCATCCACTACAACAAGTTTCCTAAAGGCACCCACTTCGCGGCCTGGGAACAAACAGAGTTGTTCGTCGGTGAAATGCGCGCGGCCTTCAAATCGCTGCGGTCGGCCTGAGTGAGCTGGGAAGAGGACAAACTGTCGCAAGCCAGCAATTGGTGAAGCCTTGAATCAACTAAAAACAAATTTGCCGGAAAACATTGACTGGAAGCCTTTCGCTGCGCTCCCGAATTCAGTGCGTCTTGCTGTGATTGCAGGTCAGCCATCGGAGCCTGGACCCTTCACGATCAGGGTCAAAGTGCCAGGCGGAGTGAAACTGATGCCGCACCGGCACTCTGAGGATCGCATTTACACAGTAATTTCCGGCGTCTTCTACATCGGCGTGGGTGAGGAATTCGACAGCGACAAACTGGAGGCGTATCCACCCGGCGCGGTGATTGTATTGCCCGGTAACACGTCTCACTTTCACTGGGCAAAGTCCGGCGAATACATCGCGCAGGTCACAGCCATTGGACCGCTGGGCTTTGAATACGTGAACTCGAAAGACGATCCGCGGAATGTGGATGCCGGGATGTGATAAATTCGGAAATTCAGATTGAGGAGGACTTTTCTAATGAGCACAATCAGGACAAAAGACGGAACACAGATCTACTACAAGGACTGGGGCAAAGGCCAACCGGTGGTTTTCAGTCACGGCTGGCCTTTGAGCGCGGACGCATTCGAGGACCAGATGTTTTTCCTGGCGCAACGTGGCTATCGCTGTATTGCTCATGATCGCCGCGGTCACGGAAGATCGGATCAGCCATGGAATGGGAACGATCTCGACACTTATGCCGATGATCTCGCCGAGCTGACAGCAGCTCTCGATTTGAAAAACGCGATTCACGTGGGCCACTCGACTGGAGGTGGTGAAGTCACCCGTTACATCGGCCGTCACGGAACGGGACGCGTTGCCAAAGCGGTGCTGATCGGCGCGATTCCGCCGGTGATGCTGAAGTCGGACAAGAATCCCGGCGGCACGCCGATCGAGGAATTCGACAAACTCCGCGCCGCCGTCCAGGCCGATCGTTCGCAGTTCTGGAAAGACTTGAGCCTTCCTTTCTACGGCTACAACCGTCCGGGTGCCAAGATCTCAGAAGGCGTGCGCGAATCGTTCTGGCTACAAAGCATGATGTGCGGATTCCCCGGAGCTTACTATTGCATCGAGGCGTTCTCAGAGACTGATCTTACCGAGGACCTGAAAAAGATCGATGTGCCTACGCTGGTGCTGCACGGTGACGATGATCAGATCGTCCCGATCGCAGATTCCGCGTTGTTGTCATCAAAGATCATTAAGAACGCCAAGCTCGTGGTCTACGAAGGCGCCCCGCACGGTATGTGCACGACCTTAAAGGACAGAGTGAACGCAGAGCTGCTTGCTTTCTTTAAGGGGGAACAAACTGCGGCGGCGTAAGATCCGCCCGTGACTGGAGACACCGGTGGCTGGTGATGGAACAACGCACTACTGGACGCCGGTGTCCTGGTTAAATGCTTCTTCATTGATCTACTTGAAGGGAGGCCATCCTGATAATGTCCAAGCAGAAAGAGCGGGCAGCAAAGTCAATAGCCTTTCTTACTTTCACGTTTGGTCTCGTGGTCATCATAACCACTATTTCCACGGTCCGCGTATCTGCTCAGGCGACGAGTCCGGTCATCAAGATAAACGAGGCCGCCACCAAATCGGATGTCACCGTTGAGCGACTGCGAGGGAACCTGAGCGTGCTGTTTGGCTCCGGGGGAAATATCGTTGTGCTCGATGGTCCAGACGGAAAGCTAGTCGTTGACGACGGCATCGCCGTTTCGAAAGACAAGATTCAGGCGGCGCTCGACAAAATTAGCGCAGAACCGATCAAGTACGTCATCAATACGCACTGGCATTGGGACCATACCGACGGCAACGAATGGATTCACAACCAAGGTGCGATTATTATCGCTCAGGAGAACACACTTAAACATCTCTCTGTAACCACTCGAGTTGAAGATTGGAACTATACGTTTCAACCTTGGCCGATGGGTGGGCGTCCGACAGTAACTTTCAAAACGGAAAAGACGCTTGAGTTTGACGGTGAAACGGTCCTAATGAAAAATTTTGGACCCGGCCACACTGATGGTGATGTCTCCGTTTACTTTCCAAAGGCGGACGTTCTCGTTTTGGGAGATATTTTTTGGAACGGTATCTATCCGTTTATCGATAACGGCGTTGGCGGTGGAATCGATGGGATGATCCGATGGGTGAATGCTTCGCTGACCCATGCTAATGACAAAACGATCATTGTTCCTGGTCACGGCCCCGTGGGGAACAAGGCGCAGCTTGCTGCTTTCCGCGACATGCTCTCGACGATTCGAGATAATGTGTCGCGCCTGAAGAAACAGGGAAAGTCTCTCGACGAAGCTATTGCTGCCAAACCTACCGCCGCTTACGATGCCAAGTGGGGTAACTTCGTCATCAATCCGGCGTTCTTCACGCGTCTTGTTTATGCGGGCTTGTGAAGCTGCTCTCGTAATGACAAATCGAACGACCGCGAAAAGGAGGAGTGAACAATGGCAAAGAAACAGAACGAGTCGAAATCTAACCGGAATGTGAGCCCGCAACCACGCCTTCATCAGCGCGCGCGCGAAACCCAATCGTATGGAACCGTCCGCTACGCACTGCCACTCGAACTGGAAGAACCAGTGCGGGTGCAGATTACCAATCAACTAAACCAACTGCTCGCAGACACGATGACGCTGCGCGACCTCTACAAGAAGTGTCATTGGCAGGTTGCCGGGCCAACGTTTTACCAACTTCACCTGCTCTTCGATAAGCACTACGGTGAACAGAATGAGCTGGTCGATTCAATTGCCGAGCGGATTCAAATGCTGGGAGGCATCAGCCTTGCCATGGCAGCGGATGTGGCTGAGACCACTCAAATCGAGCGTCCGCCTCGTGGCCGAGAAGAGGTACCGGTTCAGCTCTCGAGGTTGATCGATGCTCATCAAATCATCATTCAACAATCCCGGCCATTGGCCCGACGCGCTGCCGAACTGGGTGACGACGGCACTAATGACCTGGTCGTCAGTGATGTGATTCGCACCAACGAATTGCAGATCTGGTTTCTGAGCGAGCACCTGGTTGACGTGCCTTTGGTGGAAGCGAAAGAGCGGGCGGCCTCCGCCGGCGCTTCATAGACGGCTTATCGTGCCGTACAAGACGCACGAGGTCGTCGCGGGATTTGACAAATCGTTCGCGAGCATCGAATAGAAAGCCGACAAACTGCGGCTCGAAGGAAAAGGCACGCCGAAGCGCAACTTTGGAAATACTAACTGATGAAGTAGCTGAAAATTCGACAGACAGTTTTACTCGAACGGAGGGCCTATGTCAGACGACGATCCCCAATCGTGTCCGTCAGATCCCACCCGGCGTAGGTTTCTTGTAACTACCGGAAGTGGTGTGGCAGCAAGCTTGGTTGCGTCGTACGTACCGGCGATCGCGAACAGCGCTGCGGGAGAGAGCGATTCGCGTTCCGCCGGTGCTCTGCCGAACATCGAGGGCGCGGTGCCGATCACGCTGCACATCAACGGCAAAGATCACAAACTACAAATCGATCCGCGGACCACGCTGTTGGATTGCATCCGCGAAACTGTGGCACTTACCGGAACCAAGAAAGGTTGTGATCACGGACAGTGTGGCGCGTGCACTGTGCATGTGAACGGCAGGCGCGTGCTTTCGTGCCTCAACCTCGCATTGATGCACGATGGCGAAGAGATCACGACCGTCGAAGGATTGGGCACGCCGGAAGCAATGCATCCGATGCAGGCGTCATTCCTGGCGTATGACGCTTATCAATGCGGCTATTGCACGTCAGGCCAGATCATGTCGGCCGTGGCCTTGCTCATAGAGCCGTGCGGTCCTGACGACGCAGCAGTGAAGGAGTTGATGAGCGGCAACATCTGCCGCTGCGGCGCCTACGCCAACATTGTCGCCGCGATTCAGCAGGTCCGTAAGCGAACTTAAAGGAGTCTCTCGATGCACATTTTCGCGTTCATCCGCCCGGCAGATCAGGCCGCGGCGATCGCAACCGCCGCAAAATCAAAAACCGCGCAGCAGGGCGCGGACGTTCGTTTTATGGGAGGCGGTACCACGCTCATCGATCTTATGAAGTTGAACGTTGAGACGCCCGACCGCGTGCTCGATATCAATCGCCTGCCGCTCGACAAGATCGAGGAGACGCGGGATGGCGGCCTCAGGATCGGCGCCACGGCTCGCAACTCGGATCTGGCGAATCACCCCAAGGTGCAGCGCGATTACTCCGTGCTCTCGCAGGCCATCCTGCAAGGCGCATCGGCCCAGATCCGCAACATGGCTACGGTCGGCGGAAACCTTTTGCAGCGCACACGCTGCGTTTACTTCCGCGACACCGCGCTCGCCTGCAACAAGCGCGAGCCTGGCAGTGGGTGTCCAGCGATCACCGGTCACAATCGCACGCTTGCTATTTTGGGTGCGAGCGAGCATTGCATTGCGACGAATCCTTCAGACATGTGCGTGGCCTTAGCGGCGTTGGAGGCGACCATTCACATTCAGGGGCCGACGGGTTCACGCGCGGTCGCGTTCGGCGACTTCCACCTTCTGCCCGGCAACACACCGCACAACGAAACCGTGCTGGAGCCGGGTGATCTGATCACTCACGTCACGCTACCGCCGCCGATCATAGGAAGCAAACAGGTTTACCTGAAATTGCGCGATCGCGCGTCATACGAATTTGCTCTTGTCTCAGCGGCGGTGGTGCTAACGAATTCGGGCGGCAAGATCACGCGCGCCCGCATTGCACTTGGCGGCGTCGGAACAAAACCGTGGCGCTCGCCAGAGGCTGAAGCTGCGCTTGCGGGCAAGCCAGCGAACGACGCAAGCTTCCGCCAAACAGCCGAGGCTGCCCTGCGCAATGCAAGGCCGCAAAGCGAAAACAAGTTCAAGATTGAATTGGCCAAGCGCTGTCTCACACATGCTTTACGAACTGCGGCAGCAAGCTGAGTCTCAGGACAGGAGCGACCATGGCGATAACACGGCAATCCCCGGCAACTTCTCCGATCGGACGCGACACACCGCGTACCGACGGTCCACGCAAAGTCACCGGGTTGGCGAAATACACATCCGACTTCAATTTTCCAGGAATGCTTTATGCCGTTCCAGTTGAAGCGACGATCGCGAACGGCAAATTGCTCACGCTGGAGAGTGCGGCGGCTGAGAAGATGCCGAGTGTACGTGCGGTGCTTCATCGCGATAACATCGGCAAGATCTTTCGCTCTACTCCCGCTCCGGGATTCGATCGCGTCTGCGAAGAGCGCCGGCCTCCGTTTGAAGACGACGTGATCCGCTATTACGGCCAGTACATCGCTCTCGCGGTAGCCGACACGTTCGAAGCTGCCAAAGCTGCTGCTGATGCGGTGCGCGCCACTTACACGAAAGAAAGGCCGAATGTCGAAGCACACCTCGAGGCGGCCAACGATCCGCCCGTGGTGCTCACGACGTACGGACCGGTGGAGAGAGTGCAGAGCAAACGCGGCGATCCCGAAGGCGCCTTTGCCGGTGCGGCGGTCAAACTCGACGAGACTTACGTCACGCCGGTCGAAACCCACAATCCAATCGAACTGCATGCGACGACCGCGATGTGGGATGGAGAGATGCTGACGGTGTATGACTCTACCCAGGGCGTGGTTAACGCGCGCAGCGTGTTGGCGCAGATGTTCGGTTTGCCCAAGGAGAACGTGCGCGTCATTTCGAAGTTTTTGGGCTCGGGGTTCGGCGGCAAACTCTATCCCTGGACGCATGTGCCGCTTACTGTGGCAGCGGCCCGGCAGCTCGGCAAACCGGTTAAGCTAGTCGTCAGCCGCAAAATGATGTTTCAGGCGGTCGGGCATCGGGCGCGCACTCAGCAGCGTACGCGTTTGGGCGCAACCCGAGATGGCAAGCTAGTCTCGCTCATGCACGACTACGTGTATCACATGTCGATGCTTGACGATTACCACGAAGACTGTGGCGAGCCTACGCCATTCCATTACAGCGTGCCGAACCTTCGCGTTAGTTTTGGACGTGCGAGGCGGAACATCGGCGCGACGGCTGACATGCGCGGTCCCGGCGCGGTGCCCGGACTCTATGCGACGGAATCAGCAATGAACGAGATGGCGGACCGGCTCAAGATCGATCCCGTCCAGTTCCGCATCCTGAACGAGCCGAAGATCGACGAGTCGAATGGCCTCCCTTTTTCATCGCGCCACTACGTTGAGTGCCTGAATGTGGGCGCGGAGAAGTTCGGTTGGTCGAAGCGCAACCCGGCAATCGGTTCGATGAAACGCGATGGTTTGGCGCTGGGATGGGGAGTGGCCGGAGCCGCCTGGCCGGCTGCGCGGTTCGCAGCTGAAGGCAACGTTCAACTGCGAGATGACGGCACCGTTCGGGTCGCCTCGGCCACGCAGGACATCGGTACGGGCACCTATACGATCATGGCGCAGCTTGCGGCGGAGAAGACAGGCGTTCCGCTCGACAAGGTTGACGTCGTACTGGGGGATACCTCGCTGCCAGACGGTCCCATCTCTGGCGCCTCGATGGCAACCGAGTCATTGATCCCTCCCCTATTCGCAGCAGCCGACCAGGCGATCGCATCGCTGCTGATCATTGCCGTCACGACTCCAGGGTCACCTTTCGTCGGACACAAACCCGACGACCTAGCGCTTCAAGGTGGACGTGTTTTCGCGAAGGCCGAAGGTCCCGCCAACGGCGTTCCGTTCTCTGATGTGCTCCGCCGCGCCAATGTCAGGCTGGTCTCAGGGGCTGGCAAGGGTGAGCAGACGTTTCTTGCTCCTGGGCAAAGGTTCTCTACTCACTCATTCGGCTGCCACTTTGTCGAAGTGACATGGCAACCGGAGATCGCGCGACTTCGCGTCAGCCGCGTCGTCACGGTGATGGATGCAGGCCGGATTTTGAACCCGCTTGCCGGCCGGAACCAGATCCAGGGCGGCGTGGTCATGGGCATCGGCATGGCGCTATTCGAAGAAACGACTTACGATCCGCAGAACGGCGCACCCATCAACAGCAATCTCGCCGATTATATGGTGACTGTAAATGCGGACGCACCGCCCATCGACGTGATCTTCCTCGCCTACCCAGACAAGGAGATCAACCAGCTCGGTGCGCGAGGAATAGGTGAGATCGGCCTGGCCGGCGTTGCCGCTGCGATCACCTCCGCGGTACATCATGCAACGGGCGTTTATGTACGCGAACTGCCGGTTAGGATTGAAAATCTAATCGCTTGACATGTTCTCACGCTGCGGAACTACAGTTTAAGTCACCGCCCTCCGCTCAAGGCAAATCCGCCCCCATTCTTCGCGAAGCTGCGTCGCGCAACCCATCTATCGCATCACTCTGCCGGGCAAGACGACGCATCTGGCTCTTTTCCTCCCCCTTGACAATAATCTTGAACTAAAGTATCTTGATTTCAAGATAGATTTTTTTGGGCGGTTATAGAGATGAGCGTAGAGAATCTTGAATCATTGAGCGGGGGCAGCGGGGTTCACGTTTTTCTGGTGCTGTGGAAGGCAGCGCGGGCGGTTGAGGCCTATGCCGAAAAGAGCATATCGGAGTTGGAGTTCTGTGGCAGCGACTTTGCTGTGCTCGAAGCCCTACTGCACAAGGGCCCGCTACCTGTTAATGAGATCGGGAAAAAAGTTTTGCTGACGAGCGGCTCAATTACGGTTGCCGTTGACCGCCTGGCGACGAGAGGGTTGGTGGAGCGGCGCGCGCACGGCACCGACCGGAGGGCGAGGATAGTTCATTTGACGAAAGAAGGAAGAAAGGTAATCACACGCGTCTACGCCGATCACGCCGCCGACATGGAAGGACTCGCGGAGGCCTCCCTAACCAGGGCGGAGCGCAAGACGCTCATCCGACTTTTGAAAAAGATCGGGTATGAGGCGGCAGGCGCATCAGAAAAGAGTGAGGGCGCCTCGTAAAGTCGTGACGGTGCAACCAAGTCGGAATAGGAGGGAATGTTATGGAAACTGACAGTACAATTCGCGATCGTTCTGTTGTTGATTGGGCGCTGCTGATCACCCGGGTTTTTGCCGGCGTGATCTTCATGGCTCACGGCGCACAGAAACTCGGCGCATTCGGCGGGCCTGGACTTTCGGCAATCGTCCAGATGATGGGTCCTTTAGGGTATCTGGTTACCCTAGGCGAGTTCTTTGGCGGGCTGGGGCTCATCCTTGGGTTTCTTTCGCGCTTCTCGGCGGCGTCAATCATTATCATCATGCTTGGAGCCATCACCACGGTTCACGCACAATTCGGTTTCTTTATGAACTGGGCCGGCAACCAGCCCGGAGAGGGATTCGAGTATCACCTGCTGGCTATTGGAGCGCTGCTGCCCATCGTAATCGCCGGCCCGGGGCGCTTCGCCGTCCGACGTTTCTTGCGTTTGCCTAAGGCTGCCGGCAACGAAAGGCCGATAACCGGGTTGGAATAAGATGAAAGATTAGAAGGAGGACGAACAAGTGGAAGCGACTAAACTAGTCGAAGGGTCAGAGTCAAACAACAAACGGGCACGCACGGTAGCGGGAATCGTCAACAGTATCGAGACGCTGGAGGGCGCGGGCTTTCTCGTGCGCCGACCGTTCCCGAAGCCGACATTCTCGGAGTTCGATCCATTCCTGCTTCTCGATGAAATGGGACCGATGACCGTCGCTCCGGGCAACGCGAAGGGCGCGCCGGATCACCCGCATCGCGGATTTGAGACGGTGACCTATTTGATGTCCGGTGAAATGGAGCATAAGGATTCGCAAGGGCATTCGGGAAAGTTGAACGCTGGCGACGTACAGTGGATGACCGCCGGCGCGGGCGTCATCCATTCGGAGATGCCTTCAGCAGAGTTCCAGCGAGAAGGCGGCACACTGCACGGCTTCCAACTATGGGTGAACCTGCCGCGCCAAAATAAGATGATGCGGCCGCGTTATCAGGAGATACCGTCGGCAAGAATCCCCACAGCACTTACTAAGGATGGACTCGTTACGGTGCGAGTGATCGCGGGCGAGGCGCTCGGTGCTCGAGCTGTGATCGAGACGGTGACTCCGATCGTGTACCTGCACTTCACGCTTCAGCCGGGCGGCCGCGTGTCGCAGCCGGTTCCGCGGGAGTACAACACCTTCGCCTACATCATTGACGGAGCCGGCGCTTTCGGTATCGAAGGTGAACAAGCGATGGACGGACAGATGGTTTTGTTTGGGCAAGACGGCGATGAGGTGACCATCGAGAATCCTGAGAACGCGAATACCGTGCTTGAAGTGTTGTTAATCGCGGGAGTGCCGTTAGATGAACCAATCGCGCGCTATGGACCGTTTGTGATGAACACGCAGTCGGAAATCCGACAGGCGATCGACGATTACCGGCTGGGCAGGATGGGCACGATTGACTCTTGAACTTTGAACGCTTGCTCGACCGTGTCATCACGTCATAATGCGCGTTTGGAGTGGTCTCTTCTTCATCCCGGAGATGCTCAGGTTTCAGGAGATCTCGGTTGATTCGGCTGCACCGGCGGAACTCTCCGCGAGAGTCGCTCGTTGGACGTTTTGGTCGTGGTTTAGAGAGCCTCTGGACGTAATTTCATTTGGTTGCTCTTTGCTGGCGCTGCACTTGCTCGCGAAACATTGATATGATTCGAGGTTGGCGGCTGTAAAGGCTATAACGGTCATGTTTTGTCCACGATGTGCCACTGAAAACGGACTGGAGCAAGGATATTGCCGACAGTGTGGGCAGGCTCTCTCGGACGTACGGTTGGCTCTGGAAGGAAAAGCGATCGAATCGCTGGAGCGATTAACAACAGGAGCGAAGTGGATGAACGGTGGTATCGCCACGTTGCTCACTTTCACGTTGATCGCAGTCCTCATCGCGTTTCTCGGTGTCGCTCTCGGCGATCCGACGATGAGCACTATAGCTATCATAAATGTGCTGTTGGGCGCATTGATTGGTTTTCCACTTTTGTTTGTCGGAAAAGCAAGTGTGAAACGTGCTGCTCGGCTCTTGTCAACATCACAGACTCAAATCGGTCAGAAAACTCTTAACCCGCTTGAGCGGCCCGGCGACCTATCGACCAGTGGTCTCAATGCGGGTCCGCGGAGATTGCCGATGCCGGACTCGGTAACAGAACACACAACGCTCGATTTGCAGGAACGCGCGCGGATCAGTCGCAACTCAACATCGACCGAGAAGCAATCGCACTAAATCCCATCAAACGATGACCATGTAGAGAATAAGCGCGTCGAGAAGGGCAATGCGGAACTGTCTCGGTGAAGTGAACGTAGTTTAATAGAACGCAAAACAATGATTTTCGACGCATTTCTATTCTCCTGTGTTGTCAGGATGCATTTACATTGAGAGGCTTCGGAATCCCAGAGTGGCAGGTCGACGGACTGGTCGAGGATTACGCACATTATGCTCGCGGTGAGGCAGCTAGGGTCTCTCCCACAGTGCGCGAGATCACCGGCACTGACGCTCGCAGCGTGACTGCGTTTGCCCGCGATTTTGCGAGTGCATTTATTGCGTAGCGATCAATATCTGATCGATGATCTCATTCGAAGAAATCGGGTAAAGTGAAAGGCCAATTATTTCAGTAACCCGTTTGAGAGTCCGCTCACTTCGCTATATGCTGCCATTCCCTGGGGCAGACGTTAAAGGTCATTCGCCAGGCCCGCACGGCCTTCAGTTTCTTGGCGTTAGCTGCGTCAACGCCAGTACTTGACGCGGGGCCAGCCGGTTTGCAGGTCCCACCTCAATCCTCGACAGAGAAGGATTGGCTCCGTCTCGTACCAAAATGCGTATGGATTGTCCCGCGTCGCCGCCACCTCCACCGAATCAAATTGCTTCTGCGCGCTGTCCTCACTCTCGCCTACCAGAATCGCAATCTCCCCGGTGTAGTCTCGCGGACCCCACAGAAAATAATTCTGATGCCCGCTAATTGACTTGGGCAGACCGTACGCGCTGCCAAAGAAATCAATAGCGGCTGCTTCGCCATAGTTGTTACAAAAGATGGCCGTCTTCGCTTGATCGTCGGCCGGAAGCGAGTGATAAACCTCCGTGACCTTATCAACCATCTCAAGCCAGTTGAACTCGTCGGCATAGTACTGCGGCAGCGCGGCCCCGATGAAGCCGGCGCTCTGTTTTCAGCACTTCAATTCCCAACCGTGACTGATAGCGCAGAAAGGTATCGATCGGCAGGATCGGCAAGACCGGCGGTGGCGACGGAGAAAGGCAAATGTGAAGCGCCGGAAGCGATGCGCCAAGCCCATGTCGAGCGACCCACGAAAGCGCGGCGATCAGCGGCGGCTGATCGACATAACCGAACGCGAGATGCTCCGAGCAGGCAAGATAATAAAGCGCATCTCGAAAGGAACCGTATCGAGTCGAGGTCGCGAGATGAAGTCCAAGATAGCCAAGGCCAATGAGATAAACCCGAGGCCAAAGCGATACACGCCGCGCAGAGTCTTCATTTGGTTTCTGGTTCGACGTCAATCGAGCTCGCCCCTTGGGTTCAAGATTCTAACTCAGACATCCTGCAAAGCCATCCTTTGCGGGCAAACAATAAACTTGGCGTTATCTGTCGATTTGCACATATTCATCCGTCGTATGGCTGAAGATGAGATTTGACAAATGAAGGGAGTAAACAATGACTATGGAATCAGGTACCGATGGAAGGAACAACTCGCGAATCCTGCAGGGAAAGCACGCCGTTATCTTCGGCGCTGGAGGATCGATCGGCGCCGCGGTCGCCAAGGAGTTCGCGGCTGAAGGTGCGGAAGTCTTTCTGGCTGGCCGGACAAAGGCGAACGTTGAAGAGGTGGCCGGGCAAATTACGAAAAACGGTGGACGTGCACATGCAGCCGCTCTAAATGCTATCGATGACGTCGCCGTCAATGAATATATTGACGGCATCGCCAAGCGGGTCGAGAGCATCGACATCGTCTTTAATGCTGTTGGACCTCTAGCAAAAGAGTATGGAAACGGAAAGCACGCTGTGGATCTCGAAATCGAAGAATTCATGGTGCCAGTGACGACAATCCTTAAGTCCCAGTTCATCACTGCTCGCGCGGGCGCGCGGCACATGGTGAAGCAGCATTCGGGCGTGATCATTTTCCTGACTGGAAGCCCGGCTCGCGGCCACGTAGAAGGCGCGACAGCCATTGGCTCCACGTTTGGCGCCATTGAGACTCTTATGGAAAACCTGGCCTTCGAAATCAGTCCTTCCGGTGTCAGAGTCGTGTGCCTTCGTACAACGGCAAACGCAGACAGCCGGACCATCCAGCAAACCATGGACGTACTGGCTGGCAAGATGAACGTCACAAGGGAACAGATGATCGGCAGGATGGCGAGCCTTAACTTTCTGAAAGTCCCTGCCAGTGTCTACGACACCGCGAAGGCGGCAGTATTTCTTGCATCCGACCGCGCGCGCATGATCACCGGAACCGTCATAAACTCAACAGCTGGAGCCGCATTAGACTAACAACCGATCTCGTGTGGCGAACAACACAGAAGGCTCGAGATTATGAAGCGACGCACCAAATCAAGCTACCGAAGGCCGTGTGCAATCGCCGTTTTGGTGACCAGTTTCTGCGTCGTATTATCCTTTCACTCCTCGTCTACTGGCTGATCGCTACAAACCAAAGGAGGAAACGCAATGATGGAGTATCCGGATGACAGATTGCGTTTGATCTTCACCTGTTGTCATCCGTCTCTCGGTCGCGAAGCGCAGGTTGCTATATCTTCGCAAACGCTTGAATGAAGTGATGAAAGCAAGCGGTAGAGTCAGTTGACTCCCACAGTAGTTACGTGCCCAGGAGGACGAAACGCGGTCGTGGTCGCGTACGCTAACGAGATCGGAAGTGATGTTTCTCAATATGAAGGCTCCGGATTTTTGTTTCCAGAGTTGACCGTGGAATCCCGAGCCTCTTAGCTGCGCCGAAGGGCCCGCCAACGCGCCCTTTGCTCTCTGACAAGGCGGATTCGATTAACTGTTTTTCTTCGTCAGCGCTCAAGCGACCCAACCCTTTGGCGCGTTCGCCTGCCTGAGCAGTCTCGCGCGGAAACCAGACTTCATCCACGAACAGGGTTTTACTATCGCACAGGATCACCGCTCTCTCGATCAGGTTCTGCAGTTCGCGAATATTGCCGGGCCATTCGTAGGCCACGAACAACTCCAATGTTCGCTTGTCGATATTCTTTATCTTCTTCCCCGCCTTGCTCGCATAACGCTCCGTGAGGTATTCCACGAGCAACGGGATATCCTCCCTCCGTTCGCGTAGCGGTGGGACATCGATAGGAAACACATTGAGCCGATAAAACAAGTCGCTTCGAAACGTGCCCGCCTTGACCGCGGCCTTCAGCTCTCGATTAGTGGCTGCGATGATTCGAACGTTGACACTGATTGGTTGATTCCCTCCCACTCGCTCAAACTGCCGTTCTTGGAGAACACGCAACAGAGCAATCTGAGTCTCCGTGGGAAGATCTCCGACTTCATCGAGAAAAAGCGTGCCACCTTCGGCAAGCTCAAAACGGCCAAGCCGCCGTTGGGTTGCTCCAGTAAAGGCGCCTTTCTCATGACCAAACAGTTCGGAGCCGATCAGGGCTGGTGGTATCGCCGCACAGTTCACGCTGACAAACGCTCGAGACGAACGGGCTGACCGCTTGTGAATAGCGCGAGCGATCAGCTCTTTTCCCGTTCCGGTTTCCCCGGAAATGAGCACCGTGGAATCGGTGGGCGCAACCTTTGTTACCTGAACCAAAACGCGCCGCAGAGGTTCTGAGGAACCCACGATTTCCTCAAACAGCGAAGCCTGGTCTATCTCCTCTTTGAGAGCCAGATTCTCTCGGTACAACTCCTCCTTCAATTGCTTGATTTCTTCGAAGGCTTTCTCGAGAGCGGATCGAGCCAGATATTGTTCGGTGACATCCATATTGGTTCCGACCAACTCCACGACCCCAGACGATGCATCCAAAAGAGGGCGGCTAACGCAGTGGACATACCTTATAGAACGGTCCGGAAGAACCACTCGGAAGTCAACCATGGCTCCGGTCTTCTCTCGGATGCCTCTTTCCCTGGCTTCTTCGAACTTCTGCAAGTCCTCAGGGTGAATCCGGCGTCGAGCCTCCTGGTACGAGACCCGTCCCTTTGCTGGATCAAATCCAAATGTCCGATATGCTTCCTCAGACCAGTAGGTGATCTCGCCCTGAACTGGGTCGTGCGCAAAACTGCCGGTGTGGCTTAGCCTTTGCGCCTCTGCCAGATAACCCTCGCTTCGACGCAAGGCCTTTTCCGCTTGTTTGCGGTCCTCAATGTCGGTGCCGGTGGCGTACCAGCGTACGATTTCTCTTTGTTCATTCAGATAAGGCTTATAAAGGAACAGAAACCACCGATAGTGCCCATCCTTCCTTTGGATTCGCACTTCCACGTCGAAGGGTGCGCCGCTCGCGATCCCACGCTCCTTATTATCAAAAAATCTATCTTGATCTTCCGGGTGAAGAATCTGCTTCACCCGGTTGTCATCCAGAAAATCCTCGACCGTCCAGTCGAAAAAGTCCAGCGTAACCTTGTTAGGATAGAGACGGCGCCCGTCGGCTGAATACACCACAATGTGCTGAGGAACAGCATCCACAATCTGCTGAACCTCGCGCTCCGCCTGCTTACGATCTTCGATGTCAGTCCTGGACAGGTACCAGCGGATGACCCGTCCCTGATCATCTCGGAGCGGGTTGGCGCGTGTTAGAAACCAGCGATACTGTCCATCTCTCTGGTGTAAACGCACTTCCGTTTCCCACGGCTCTCGACTGGCGATTCCGGATTGGCGCAGCTGATCGTAATAGCCCAGATCATCGGGATGAATACACTCGCGGTGATCCACGAGCAGGAACTCTTGCTGAGTGAAGCCATGGTAATCCAGGACGGCCTTATTGGCGTAGAGTCGGTATCCCTCTCCATCAAGCACAATGATGTGCTGCGGGACGGCATCCACGAGTTCCGTAAGCTCCAACTCGCCTGTCGATTTCGGCTCGACGCCGCTTCCAGTTTCGTTGGTCTGACCGGTGGCTTTTCGATCCATTTTCGATCTCCCTCCATTGGGAGAGGACAGTCGTCGCAGAATGAAGATATCGAGTCTACTTCCTACGTAAGAGAGCGTTCAACCTTCGTTTCACGTCCTCGTTTCAAGTCATCGTGCAACCTCTTTGGCTGACGCGTCAACTGTCGGAATCCACCAATTGTCGGAACGCGACATCCGCCGCTGGTCGCAAACACAGCGGTTTTCAGTCAGTTAGCATTGGTATCCATTTTGCACTGTTGCGGCGGTCGGCAAGGAAGATGATCGAGGATGGTATTGAAGATTGATAAGTTCTCTCAGGGAGAACTCCTGGTTCTTCGTTTGAGTGGTCGACTGCAATCCGAACACGCGGAACAGCTCGAATCGGAGATGACGGGGAGCTCTTATAAAGTCGTTCTGGACCTAAAAGACGTGAAACTGGTCGACCGCGAGATCGTGCGATTCCTTGGAGAGTGCGAATCAAATGGCACCGAGCTGCGAAATTGTTCTACCTACATTCGGGATTGGATTCTCCAAGAGAAACCAGTTTGTGAGGGAGCAAGCGGCGACACGGAATCCTGAACTGAGGGAGGATTGTCTGTACGGTGACTTTCATAACACGAATAAAGCTTAGCCTACTCGCCGGTCTATTGGGCTGCACGATGCTGGGCAAATTCTCAGTTAGCGGTTCCATACCCCATCGCGACGATACTGGAGCAAGAGCGGCCTTCATCGAAGCTTACAAAGTCTTCATGAGTCCGCGTTGCATGAACTGCCATCCTTCGGGGGATGCTCCGCTTCAAGGCAACGAAAGCCACCCTCACTTTTATCGCGTTCGGCGCGGAGAGGACGGCAATGGCGTTTTCTCGATGAAGTGCAGCAATTGTCACCAGGCGACGAACCTGGCGGGATTAAATATGCCTCCCGGAGCACCGAATGTGTCCAAAGATGGGGCGCTGGATGCAACAACATCGCGCTGGCAGCTTCCGCCTGCAAAGACTCCGATGATCTTTCAAGGCAGAACGCCAGGGCAGCTTTGCAGTCAACTAAAAGACCCGTACCAAAACGGCGGAATGACGCGTGCCCAGTTGATTCATCACGTATCGACGGACCCGCTGGTCTTGTGGGGCTGGGATCCCGGCGAGGGGCGAACCACGCCCCCCATGAGTCACGCTGCGTTTGTTCAAAAAGTTAGAGAGTGGGTGGACAAGGGCTGCGCCTGCCCGAATTGAGCGGCGCCTCTTGTAACGGACTAAAAAGGACCAATGAAAACATTTGGTTTCACGATCAACGGCAAGCGGGTCACGATCAAGGCCGAGCCGGAGAAGCCTCTGCTCTGGGTGTTGCGCGAAGACCTTGGCCTAACAGGTACGAAGTACGGCTGCGGGATGGCGATCTGTGGTTGTTGCACGGTTCATCTCGATGGCGAAGCTGTTCGTTCCTGCGTCACGCCAATTTCCAGAGTCGACGGTAAGAAAGTAACAACGGTTGAAGGTTTATCCAACGATCTCAGCCATCCAGTGCAGCGGGCGTGGCTGGATATCCAAGTTCCGCAATGTGGCTACTGTCAGCCGGGACAAATGATGTCAGCGGCATGTTTACTTGCTCAGAATTCCAATCCTACTGATACGGACATCGCCGATGCGATGAGCGGGAATCTCTGCCGCTGCGGTACCTACCAACGAGTACGAAAGGCCATCCATCGCGCGGCTGAATTCGCTGCGGAAAAGGGAGTGCGTAAATGAGCAGCGAGGGAGTTTCAAGACGATTCTTTCTGTCGGCGTCAGTCGCCGCAGGAGGCGGTCTTCTCATTGGTTATTCGCTCACATCGCCGACGAACGTAATCAGCGACGCGATATTCGCTTCGTCTCAAGGTAGATCGACCATCGGCAATGGCGTTCCTCTCAACGCCTGGATTCGCATCAGCCCGAATGACGAAGTGACGCTCGTCTCTTCGCAGTCAGAGATGGGTCAGGGCGCGATGACTACGCTGCCGGCCGTGCTCGCGGAAGAGCTCTGCGCGGATTGGAGCCGCGTGAAGATCGAGTTCTCATCCGTTGCTCCCGCCTATCGGAATCCGCGCATCAACTGGCAGTTCACAGGAAACAGCGAAAGCACGACCGGCTTCTTTGACTTGCTGCAAGCGATGGGAGCGTCAGCGCGTGAGATGTTGGTCACCGCTGCAGCGAGCCGTTGGGGCGTGAAGTCTGGAGAGTGTTACGCGGATCGTGGAAAGATCATCCACAGGCCTAGCGGACGAACATTGAAGTTTGGCGACATCGCTGAAGACGCAGCCAAGGTTACTCCGCCGAAAAACCCAAGGCTCAAACCTCAAAGCGGATGGAAATTGCTGGGGCGGCCGCTTTCCCGCGTTGAGCTCACATCGAAACTGGACGGCAGCGCTATTTTTGGCCTTGACTTCACTCTCCCGGGAATAGTTCACGCGGCAGTGATGCAGAGTCCCGTTCACGGAGGCACCGTCTCCAGTTTTGATAAGAATTCGGTGATGACGCTTCCCGGGGTTATTGACGTGGTGCCGATCCCAAATGGAATCGCCGTCGTAGCGAATCAGTACTGGCAGGCGCGACAAGCGCTCAAGTCACTCAAAGTCGACTTCGATGGCGGCGTCAACTCTGATGTCAGCACCGAGTCCCTGGAAAAACAGTATCGCGCTGCTCTCGCCGGAAACGTTTGGAAGACGGTGAGAACAGAGGGCGCTGCTTTGCAAGAAGACCAGCTGGCGACTAGCTATCAAGAGGTTTTTTCGCAGGAGTACGAATCACAGTTCATGGCCCACGCCACGATGGAGCCGATGAACTGCACGGCTTCAGTTACAAATGACAGTTGCACGATCTGGGGGCCGCTGCAGGGACCAGAGTTGGCGATGCACACATTGAGCGGGATGTTCAATCTGGCGCCGGAAAAAGTTTCGATAAACCGAACGTTGCTGGGCGGAGGATTTGGGCGCCGATTGCTTGTCGACTTCGTTGTGCAAGCGGCTCTTGTTTCAAAAGCCGTCGGCAAGCCGGTGAAAGTTGTGTGGTCGCGCGAAGAGGACGTGCAGCACGACGTCTATCGCCCCGCTACTCTTAATCGAATCACGGTGGCCCTGGACAACGCTGGAAGACCGTCAGACATTTCTCACAAAGTTTGGTCGCCTTCGGTTCTGCAGTTCGTATACGGGCCGGCGGTAACCGAAGACAATGATCCGACCTGTCTGGAAGGCTTGATGGAAACGCATTACGAGATTCCCAGTCAGCGAGTTGATTTCAAATTGCTGAAGGTCGGTGTACCTACCTCTGTTCTGAGAACAACCGGGTACGGACCAAACATCTTCGCCGTCGAATCCTTCATTGATGAGCTCGCAGCAAGAGCGAAGCGAGACCCTTATGACTTCCGCCGAGGTCTTTTGAAAGATGAGCGGTCGCTGAAAGTGCTTGAGACGTTGGTTGAAAAATCGGATTGGAAGAAGCGGCCCGCGAAGGGCATCGCACGTGGGATGGCTTACACGGAAGCGTTTCGGACGCACATCTCTCACGTAGTTGAGCTTTCGGTCAAAGACAATCTGGTCAGGATTCATCGCATCGTCTGCGTGATTGACTGTGGTATCGCACTCGATCCGGAGCTAACCAGGAACTCAATCGAAGGGGGGGCCGTTTGGGGACTCGGCGTCGCATTCAAATCAAACATCTCATTCAAGAATGGGCGGACCGTCGAGTCAAACTTCCATAACTATCGAATCGCGCAGATGGATGAAACGCCGCCGATTGAAGTGCACATCGTGAACAGCAGCACAAAAGGGTTGGGCGGAACCGGAGAAGTCGGTCCGGTCACACTAGTGCCGGCGGTCGCCAACGCAATTTTCGCAGCGACGGGAAAACGCTATCGATCTCTCCCTTTGAGTCGTCACGGATTGACGCTTGCTCCTTGCTGTTGAGACGTTGGTTTGGGACCGTTCGAATAGGTTTTTGCATGAAAAGTATCGCGGGATATTGCTCGCTTAGCTTTATTATCTGGCTGTTTCCGTTGTGTATTCGGGTTCGGGGTCAAGCGCCAAATCCCACACCTTCATTGTCACCTCCGTCTTATCAACAACAGCGCTATGAGGAGGACTGGAGCTATTTGAGCGATAGCGCCAGACAAGCCGACCCGCTAGATAAACTCAAGTACATCTCACTAAACAAACCAGGGTGGTACGTATCGCTCGGTGGAGAAGCGCGTATTCGCTACGAATACTTCAGCGAGTTTGCTTTTGGCGCTGGTCCACAAGACGACAACGGTTATCTATTACAACGATATTTGTTGCACGCGGATTGGCATTTGGGGAAAAGGTGGCGAGTCTTCACTCAGCTTCAAAGCGGGATCGAGAAGGGGCGCAATGGCGGACCGCGGCTTACAGACGATGACCGTTTGGAAGTTCATCAAGCCTTCCTCGATTTCAAAACCGGAGACGAAGGTGATTCGTTGGTCCTTCGCCTTGGCAGACACGAAATGGACTTGGGCGCCGGACGGCTAATATCGTCAGGCGAAGGCCTGAACGTCAAGCGTAGTTTTGATGGGGTGCGGCTGATCTGGAAGACGGGCAGATGGACCACAAATGCACAGGTTGACAAGCTTGTATCCGTCAAGCGCGGCCTCTTCAACGACGCTCCGGATCCATCTCAAACTTTTTGGGGAATTGGAACCACACGAGCGCGCCCGAAGATGCACGGTGGCGCATCGGTCTTCTACATCGGGCTGGCTCGCAAGAGTGGCAGATTCGATCAGGGGACGGGTCGCGAGGTTCGCCACACATTTGGCGCGCGCAGTTTCGGACAAGTCAAAGCTTTCGACTACAACCTAGATGGCATCATGCAGGTTGGCACGTTTGAGAGTCTGGGAAAGAGAAGCAGCATTCGCGCCTGGGCACTCTCTTCCGACTCGGGCTACATTGTCGGTCATTCGGAGTCAAGGCCGCGGATCGGTTTGAGAGCCGATATAACAAGTGGGGATAAGAATCCGAACGATGGACATCTGGAAACCTTCAACCCCCTGTTCCCCGGAACGACCTATTCCGACACCATTGGACTCCTGGGCGCGGCCAATTCCCTCGCGCTCTTTCCTAATTTGCGAATAGCCCCGATGGGCAAGCTGACGATGACCGTGGGCTCGGCGTTTTTCTGGCGTGAGAGTGCGCGCGATGGGGCCTATGGCATCAACGTCTCTCCGCTACGCACGGGACAATTAAGTCGCGCACGCTACGTTGGTGAGTTGCCTTCAGCGAGATTGGATTGGCCCATCCAGCGTCACTGGTCATTCACATTGATAGTATCGCGTCTTCAGACAGGAAAATTTCTGAAAGAGACGCCGCCGGGAAAGAACACCAACTATCTGACCTCGTGGATCACGTTTAGATTTTGATTCTTCAATGCATTTGAAAGGACTCGAAATGAGAATCGAAATTCTAGGAGCTGGCGTGGTCGGTCAAAGCATCGGTAGCCGGTTGGCTGAAATCGGCCATGAAGTGAATTTGGGTTCGCGGTCGGCGCAGAATCAAAACACTGCAGAGTGGTCACAAAAGGTCGGAGCCGGAGCATCACACGGGACATTCGCGGACGCGAAAGCAACTGTGTCGGCGCTCTTGGAGTCGTTCGGTTGGAAAGAGCAAGAGATTCTCGACCTGGGAGACATCACCGCAGCTCGCGGGACGGAGATGCTCAGTGACCACTGTATCCCTTGTCTAAGACGAGTTGCAGGAATGACAATGATCTGGAAAAAGCAGCTCATCATTTCTTTCACCCTTAGTTTCTGCGCCTATTCACTATCCCCTGCTCAAACCGGCGTGTCCCAGGTGATTGACGTAGGGGGCATCGTCTCAATACCCTGGTAACCGGTACGGCCAGTCCGGTAGTCGTATTGGAAGCGGGCTTTTCGGGAACGCTCGACTCCTGGGACAGAGTCCAGCCTGAAATATCCAAATTTGCTACGGTGATTTCCTATGATCGCGCGGGATTTGGTAAGTCGGAACCGGGATGGAAACCCCGCACTGCCGAGCAAATAGTTAGCGAACTGCATAAGGCCTTGAAGAAGGCGAAACTAAAACCGCCTTATGTGCTCGTCGGACACTCTGCCGGAGGAATGTACATGCGGGTATTCGCTCACAAGTATCCGCAGGAGGTGTCCGGAATTGTCCTTGTAGACCCTGCTCCGGAAGCTTTCTATGGATGGTTGAAGGTCAAGGATCAATGGGCAGCTTTGAACATAAGCGTACAACAGGCCAAGGCAGCATGGCCGTTGCCGCGAGTGCCACTCGTCTTGTTAACCGCTATGCGTCCCGGACCTGAGCCCCCCGCGGAAGGTCTGCAGGTGTGGCTCAGAATGCATAAGGAGTTTCTGAGACGAGTGCCTGGCAGCAAGCACGTTGTAACGGAAAAGAGCGGGCATGACCTTCCGCATGATCAGCCGGAATTGGTAATTGATACGATCAAGCAAATAGTTGAGAGGGTAAAGAGATAGATCCGATGCGCGCTTAACAGTCTATACCGTAGATCAAGCGGATTGCTATTGAGAGGAGACACCAGTGTCCAACCCTTTCTTGGAACCAACCAACGTCTTTATGTATATGTTGAAGCCAACGCGCCTCGCGATCACGACCGAGGGGCCGACCGAAGCGGAGATCCCTGACGTAGCTCGGCACTGGGCTTATCTTCAGGAACTAACCGCCAGAGGAATACTGATCTTTGCTGGTCGCACTCTTGTGACGACCGAGGAAGGGTTTGCGAGCGTTGTGTTTCGCGCGGACTCGGAGGAAGACGCACTGGCAATTATGGAGGGAGACCCTGGGGTGCAAGAGAGAATCTTTCGCGCCCGCCTGTTCCCCTATCAGGCGTTGTTGATGGGGAACTTGCATCCAGAGGTGAAGCGCCAGTAGCCTAAGCGAAATGCACAATATATCCGACCAGCAAATCAGCGGCCGAGGCTCAAGGATTGTTGATCTCCATGTTTCTGATCAAGCCGTCCTCAATCAGATAAGCGTGCTAGACTATCTCGTCTGAAATGACGATTGCCTGGAGATCGTGCACAACTTGATTCACTCTCACTACAATTCTTTCTGCCGCATTGATGCTGAAGCTGATAGGCTTGACAGTGGGATCAATAGCGCTCCACTGGCGCATCCAGTAATCACGAAGGGCCTGATGACCATGCAGGCGCCCTCCTTCCCAACCGTTCGGCCAGCTCACTTCCGGATGCATTACGTCAAGGACGGTATCAATATCGCGGGCGTTGAAAGCACGATACGTTCCAGTCAGGAGCTCTTGATTTGTAAGCATCACATCAATCCTTCTAATCCTGGGATGTAATTCCCGAACCCTCACCAGCCTCCTCCAAGAGCTTTGTAAAGGGCGACGAGATTGACGACCACGCTGGTTTCGCTTTGCGCTAATTCGTTTTCGAGTTCGTAGCGTGTCTTCTGTGCTTCCAACACAGAAAGGAAATCTCCCAGCCCGCGCAGATAGAGTTCGTTGGCCAATTCGACTGCGCGTCGGCTCTCATCTACCGCTTGCTGAAGCTTTGCTCGGCGCTCCTGTTCGCGTGAGTAGGCAACCAGCGCGTTCTCGACGTCTTCAAGGGACTTCAGCATCGTGCTTTCATATTGCGTGGCTGCTTGCTGGAGCCGCGCATCTTGCACGGCGATGTTTGAGCGGATTCTTCCGCCTGTGAAAATCGGCAAGCGCACGCCTGGTCCGAATGAAAAGAAGTTACCAAGGCCCAGTGTCAGGCCACCGACGCTTGTCGCTTGTCTTCCCATCAACCCGGTCAGTGTGAACTTGGGAAAGAGGTCGGAGCGCGCGACACCTACGCGCGCCGTTGCGGCGGCAACCTCTGCGTCGGCTTGCCGCACGTCAGGCCTGCGGAGCAACAGGTCGGTTGGCAGTCCAACCGGAATCGAAGCAGGAACCGAAGGTAATGGGGCTTCCTTGTCCAGCTCAGCTTGCAGCGCTCCGGGTTCTTCGCCAAGCAGCACGCCGAGCCGATGAGTCCCGATCGCGAGGCTTTCTTCGAGCGAAGGAATGGCTGCTTGCGTTGTCGCCAGTTGTGCTGCAGCCCGCGCAACGTCGAGGTCAGTTGCGAGGCCTGCCTGGTACCGAACGCGCGTGAGATCAAGTGTCTGTTGCTGCGTTTCGATGTTGCTGCGCACTATCTGCGACCGTTTTTGAAGGCCTCGCACCTCAAGGTAGTTGCGCCCGATCTCTGCCAGCACCGTAACCTGTACGTCGCGCCTGCTTTCTTCAGCGGCTCGCAAATCTGCGGCCGCCGCGTCCACCCCGTGCCGCAGGCCGCCGAAGAAATCAAGCTCCCACGAAGCGTCGAAGCCAACCTGAAAGATGCTTGTCTCAAACGGCACGCGTCCTTGAGCGATGCCGCCGCGGAACCGAGTGTAGCTGCCCGATGTCCCCACTGACGGCAGCACGGCAGATTTCGAGACGTCGCGAGCGGCCCGTGCTTCAGTTACGCGTTCTGCCGCCATTCGCAGATCAAGATTCGCGGGAATGGCCCTGTCGATCAGCGAATCCAGCGTCGAGTCTCGAAAGGTTTTCCACCATTCTCTTACTGCGGGAGAATCAACAGCGATCCCGTGTGTGGCCGGCTCGCTCCAGCGCATTGGGACTTGCGCTGTTGGGGTTTGTACTTTCCGTTTAACCGCGCAGCCGCTGAGCAGTAGTAAGACGACAAGGACATAAGAAGCTGGTGACATCATTCGTCTCACGGCTCGCCTCCTTCCTGACCGGCTGCGATGAAGACATCCATTTGCTGTCCGACGCGAAAAGGAATGTTTCGATCCTTGAAGCGGTAGATAACCTGCAGCACCCGCGTGTCTACGCGCTCGGTGCTATCACCGGTGAGCGATTTCTTAGGCACGACGTAAGGCTCAAAGCGAACGAACTCCAATTGCACCTTGAGCCCGCTGTTGCCGCGCTCGGTGGCCTGCGCCGCCGCGTTACCGCTAACTCTCCACGCTTCGTTCTCGTCCACATCAGTGCGCACGTTAAGGCGGCTGGTTTCACCCATCACGATCAATGGCTTTGCCAGAGGACCACTCTGGGCGTACTCACCGGCGCGTACGTTCAGTTGTAATATTTCTCCCGTAATAGGAGCGCGCACCGTCAGGCGATCGATGTCGGTCTCAAGTCGCTTGACGTTCGCCTTCGCGAGCTCAACTTCGGCGCGAGCGATGTCCAATTCCGGTCCCCAGGAGCCCGACTTCAGCAAGGACAGGGCGGCTTTGGCTTCATCAAGTTTTGCCTCTGCCGCCTTGGCTGCGAGGCGTCGCCGTTGCAGGTCTTCCACGCGAATCGCTCTTCGATCGGTCACGCTCTCAATCAACTTTTGTTGCACCGCCGCGTCGGCCATCGCCGCTTCGGCTTCACGCACACGCGCTTCCGCGGGTGGAATTTCTTCGGCACGAGGAGATTGTGCGAGCTTCGCTAGTTTGCGACTCGCCACTTCGATCTCAGTTCGGCGCACTTCCAGCTCAGCTCGAAGATCGCGGTCGTCCAGTGAAAAAAGGTTCTGTCCTGCCTTCACTTGATCGCCAGCTTTGACGTGGACCTGCATCACCAGGCCGGGAACCGCGGTGCTGATCGCTATGTTCTCGGAGCTTGCTTCGACGAGGCCAACTGCGCCGACAGTGTGCTGAAATTCCGTGGTCGGGGGCGACGACGGCGGCGTTGTTGCTGATTTCACTGAACGCCACTTCCAAACTTCTATGGTGCCAAAGATCAAAGCGATCAGAGCCAATAACGGTAAGCCATACTTTTTCATGACAACTCCTTTCTTGCCTCTCAATCGGCCGCGAGCTCGCCGTGATTTCCATTACGCAGCCCAGTCTCGACTTCCACGATCCGCCCGTCATCCATCCTGGCGATTGTGTCGGCGAAGCCGAAGATGCGGTTGTCATGAGTGACAACGAGCACCGCTCGATCCGGGCGCACAGCTTCAGCCTCCAACAACTTCATCACTGTGTTTCCGGTCTCTGCATCCAGCGCGGCGGTCGGTTCATCGCACACAAGAAGACGCGGCTCGTGAACGAGAGCCCGCGCCAGCGCCACTCGCTGCTGCTGCCCACCGGATAACTCACTGGGCAACGCGTTCATCCGATCTCCTATGCCAAGTGTGTCGAGCAGCCGCTTAGCTCTCTCGACAGCTTTTTTCTTGGACATTCCGTCTGCAAGGAGTGGCACCGCGGCGTTCTCTGCTGCGGTGAGCGCGGGCAAAAGGTTGTACTGCTGGAAAACGAAACCGAGATTCTTTCTACGAAAGAGAATCTGCTGCCGGCCGGGCAGCCGCTCAACCTGTTCGCCGAGAACCGTAACCTCACCCCCGTTGCTGTTGAGAAGGCCGGTGATGACCGAAAGCAGCGTCGTCTTTCCGCAGCCGCTCGGCCCAACGAGCAAAGTCATTGCTCCGTAGCTCACGTCCAGGTCAACGCCGCGCAGCGCCAGAACCCTGGCATCTGCTCTGCCAAATACCTTGTGCACGTCTCGGCACTGAACTGCGATCTCTGCTGAACTCATCTTTGCTATCCTCGAAAAACGGCCGCTGGCTCCAAAAACAGTACGCGGCGGATGCTGATCAGGCTGGCCAAAATAACGACAAAGAGAATCGCGACGCCTGTGCCGATCACGTTCTGCCACATCAAGACCAGCCCCCGCGTTGGCAGGTTGTTGACCGTGATCGCAAAGAACCCCGCACAGAGACCGGAGCCCAGCGAGAAGCCAATCACACCAACCGTGAGTGCCTGCAACAGAATCATCCCGGTGAGGCGCCAGTTCGTAACGCCAATCGCCTTGAGGGCGCCGAACTGCTTCAAGTTTTCAACAGTGAACAAATAGAAGGTCTGTCCCGCGACTGCGATGCCGACGATTAGCGCGATCGCAATCGTGATCCCGAAGTTGACAGGAATACCGGTGTTCTTCAGGTAGTAAGCAACACAATCCCACTGAAACTGTTCGCTTGTGCGCGCGCGCAATTCAGTTTGCGCCTCGATGCGGCGGCAAAGCTCCAGAGGGTCAACTCCCGGCTGCGAATGCACTAGTACGTAGGAGAGCTGCGTGCGCTCGCGGCCGACAAAGTTCACCGACTGGCTATAGCGCGTGTGCATGACGGGCCAACTGACAAAAGGCGCAGAAGCGTCGGAGATGCCGACGATGGTGGCTTTGTGATCGTTAAGTTCTATCGTGCGGTCAAGCTGTAGCCGCTCGCCGGGAAACAGCAGGGCGTAGCCCGCCTTGTCGATCACCACGGCATCCGGCTCGCGAAGGCGTTCCCATGACCCGAGCAGCATCTTCCGCGGCACGCCCGTCAGCGTGGCGTCGTCGAGCCCAAGACAAAACGACACCGCGAACTTTCCGTCAAGCGTGCGAGCGACTGGACTGCCCTTGAAGAGCTTGACCGCCCACTGAACACCATCCACGCCGCGCACCCGCGTCAGGTCTGTATCTTTCATCGCCTTTGTTTGCTCGAAATATTCCGTCTTGGCATCCATTACCCAAATGTCCGCGTCCGTGACATCAGCAATCTGGCTTCCGGTGCGTTTCAGAATTCCGGCGAAGATGGACGTTTGGTTCTCCAGTAGAAACGTGCAGAAGGCGATGGTGAAAACCAGACCGAGATACTTGGCGCGATCACCGGTGAGCATCTTGAGCGCAACGAAGTTCATCCTTGTCTCCTCTCAGAACCTCCTGGCATTCCACCGGAAGCTAATCCTGTCGGTTTCGCCTCTCCAGAGTGATTCAGATTCACTCGTTCAACCTTTCGACGCATGAGAAACACCAGATCGACATCGTGATGGTTCATTGGTGACCACGCTTATGATTCGCAAGCTCGGGACTATCGTTCTTTGGAGGATCGCTTTCCTTCTCGGAGGAAGCGTTCAACGTTGGGCGTGAACGAAGGATCAAGGGCGAGAGATCGTTTGAAATCAGTTTCCGCTCCAGCGATGTCACCTTCCTGGAGGCGCATCACGAGTGCCAAAAAGTTCATCGCTTGCCCTCCCAGTTATAAGATGACAATCATCATCTTATAACGCCAAAAAAAGGGGCGAGGTTCACCCGGAAAATGCCTTGATATAGAACTCCTTTGCCGACCGCAGAATACTCGAGCGCAATTCAGGGTCGGCAGTTGCCCTGGCAACGTTCAACGCGCCCGCCATTCCCGAAAAAAGGATCAGGCAGTTGCGTTCTTGTTCCTTCTTCGTAGCGCCAGGCACGAACTTGGCGATCTTCGCCGAGTGCTCTCGCATAGCTCGATCGATTTTGACACGCACGGTCCGGGGATAACGCGCGATCTCTGATCCCATGGCCGCCAGCGGGCAGCCATCGGCAGGATTCGCGCAGTGCTCAAGACTGAGGTACGTTTCAACGATGACTTTCAGCTCGCCTCCAGCCGGCGCCTTTTCGACAGCGTCCGTGAACCTCGTTGTCGACTCTTCAAAACCCTGTACGACCGCCTCGGCCAACAACTGTTCCTTGCTGACAAAGTGGCGGTAAAACCCTCCGTGGGTCAAATCAAGTTGGTGCATCAGATCAGCGATCGCCAATCCCTTGCCGCCCAGCTTCCGAAAGTGGCGCGATGCAACACGCACGACGCGCTCGCGGGTCTCTTGTTTGTGTTGAGCGGTGTATCTCATATGAAGCCCTAAAGGATGATGTATATCATCTATAACTCCCGAGGTCAACGTAATATCTCGAAGATTGAATATAGCTTTATCGTGATCGTGGCCGCGTTCCTCGGCTCGCCAGTTTAAGCGCCAGGCCCATCTCCTTGTCCGTCCTGCTCACCATTTCGGCGATCGAATAGTGAACCATAACATCCGGCAGAACGCCGCGATCCATTGGCTGAGCCTTCTGAACGGCCATACAGTAGCTCACCACCGGCATTCGCAGCACAATCTTTGAATTGGGCAGAGTAATGTCGTATTTCAAGCCCGAGTTGTTGCCTTGGAACGCTCCACCCGACTCTTCGCCAATCAAGGTTGCTTTGGTGAGCGACCGCGTCATCGCAAGAAACTCGCTAGTAGCAGAGAAGCTGCCGCCGTTCATTAGTACGATCACTTTCCCGTTGAAATGGGGTTCGCGTGGGAGCTGCGTGCCCCAATTAGCCTGGCCAGTGTGATGGTACTTGCCGTCTTTGCCCAGTGTCACCACATTCTCCTGAATGGATTCGGAGGAATCGGCATACGGCATAAACGAAAAACTACGTGCGTTCAGAATCAGGTCTCTGTAGTAGAGAAACGGCTTGTCGACCAAGTACGAGAATAGTCTTTCTCCAAGTTCGTGCTGACCGCCGTCGTTATCGCGAACATCGATTATCAACGTGTTTGAGCGGCTGTCATGAATGCGGCGAAACGCGTCGTCGATGAACTTCCCTAGCGATGTGAGCGGTTTGCCGGCCATTCCGCCGAAGCCATAGATCTTTAGCACAGCTATCTTGCCACCATCGAGGAACTCAAGATGGGCAGAAGCGAACGGACTTGGCCGAGAACCCTGGCGACTATTAACGATCCTAGTGATTCGTCCTTCTGAGAGGCCTAATACCTGGGCCTCCTTCGTCTTGAGGGTTATTGAGTTGCGATAGACGATGAAAAAAGGGCTGCGTATTTCGAACATGGAGTCAAGCATCCGGGCGAAGCCTCGGTCGTGCCCGATTCGATAGGTACGGGTACTCTTTCCATTCGCATCTCCGGGTACAGCCTGCAGGATAGTCGCCAGCAACCTATTCGCTGGAACGCCGTTAACCGACAGCATCTCGTTCCCGGCCAACGTGTCACGATTATCATCATAATCGTGGAGTATGTAGAGTCTTCCGTCGATGACACGTACATCGATTGGCAATATGGTCTTCTCGATCTCCGCAGGTGAGGATCGAGGAGGAAATAGTTCGCTGTGACCGCACTTGATTGCCGCGAGCACGTGGGCCAGAATGCGATAGAAATCTGCTAAGCTTAGCTGTCTTGTGATTGCATGGTTCGCACGCGAGAAGATGCGATCCATTTCATGTCTTGTTGTGTAGCGATAGATTCCGGGGTGGCCTTCTTCCAAAGACCTTCTAAAAAGATCGAAATCCTGCTGGAGTTGTTCGATGCTAAGACTGGCCGCCTCCGCCGCCTTGATTCGATACGCAGATTGTGCGGCGGCGGAGAACAAAAGCGTCAAGCTCAGTAGCAAGTGAATCTTCATAAAGCAGCCTTTGGTCTGCAGAGCTCTGCAATAATCTCGCGCACATAAATCTCGATTGCCGTCTGAAGCACAGATCGACTACAAGGAATAACGCGACGGGCGGCTGGCTGTTAACAACCAAAGTAGGAATTCGAAATTTGTTTGGAATTTTTTTCAGGATTATGAAATGTGGGAGACGGCGGATCGGCTAATTATACATCATTCTCCATTGGCGGTTCGATGATCCTCCTATATATATATATCACAACGCGCCAAAGTGTTTCTCCTCTTTAGCTCTTGGTGGATAGATAGCTTGCCGGCCGCGGTGCTCCCTGAAGCTGAACTGGCAAATCGGCTGCGCAAAACACACGAACCAACTTCGGCTGGTTCATTTGCAGAGTCTCTACCAAGAAGCAGACACATACCTCATCGTCACCTAACAGGTTCAACGCCCGCATTCGCGTCTTGTCCGCCAGCGCTCGGAAGAATAACTCCATATATTCCAAATTTCATCTGCCGCCCTGGTTTCGCTGCCAGATAGCAAGCAGGTTATTGATGATCTCCGCAGCGGGAGGCTCCGAGGTAGAGCCAGGTTCAATTTGCAACCCATATTTTTGATAGATGCTAAACGGACTGTCAGGAACGATGATTGGAACATTGGTATTTGCGGGGCGAAAGCCGTGTTTGAGAGACTCTCGTTGAATCGGCTCTGTTAACAAGAAGGTCAAGTATACCTCGGCGGCGCCTCGCTGCTCCTTGGAGCTCCACGAAGCATCAATGATGTAGTAAGGATTCTCGCTCCACATGTTTTCTCTCGGGTAAACAATATGGAGTTGTCCCCAGCGCCCTTCGGCGCTTTTGAGAAAATCGATGGCAACGCTTTCGTAAACAAACACGGTATCAAAGGAAGAAGGACCCTTGAGCACCATCTCCCGCATCAATGTGCCCGTGCTGTCGGAACGTCCGTTTACGCCCTGCTCCATCTTTAGCATCCAGTTTTGAAAATCGACATTTAGGACGTCCTTCAGCGTCAGACCACGCGTTTTTGCAGTGAAATCGTAAGCCATTAAGACAAGGGTCATCAGACCACTGTTTGACTTGCTGGGCAGCGTGTGTCCAAGCTTAAAAAGACCCCATTCAGGCCGTTTGGCGATCGCGTCCCAACCGCCTTTCTCCTGTAGAGCCTGTGAGACCGTGGTGAAGTTTAGGGCCTTGTACTTCTGAATGAAGGCTTGATATCGCTCTTCCCATATCACAAACACCATCGGAGTCAGCGCTAGGCTCTCTTCCTTCAAGATCGGGTTATTGTTGTACTTGATTTGCCAGTCCTGTACAAATGTGTCCTTATAGAGTGAACTCGCCGGCGACCATGCGTTGATCGTTTTATCTCCGCCGACCAAAGCTTGCGCGCCTTCTTGCGATCCCTTCGGAATGAGATTGATCTTGATCTTTTGACCATCAGAAGTCTTTGCGAACTCTTGCACCGCCCACTCCAGCCAGGTCCTTTTTTCGGTGCCGTAAGCGATTCCAATCTCAACCGTAGTTCCTTTCCACTGGCTGGATTGCGCGCTCTTTGCTGCTTCCGGCGTCGAGCCCGGTTCATCGGATGACTTCTTCTTCACCATGAAGAAATAGGCCGCATAGGCGCATCCCACTATGACGAGCACGATAATGATTTTTCCTATTAGTGACGGTTTGCCATTTGGCATGATCGGTCCTCGTCGACAACGTGTTAGAAAAAGGTTGAGATTTCCTTGAACACCGACTCGATGTTTTCGGGGGTTCCTTCGTAGAATTTCGCCTGCGTAGCATCGGCGATTGACTTCAGCACTTCCTTCACAGCGTCTTTACCATAGGCAATAGTGAAGACGCGAACGGCGTTCTTCTCGCTATCGAATCGTATCTTGTTGAGGAGCTCGTCCAAAGACGTCTTGCTCTTGGTGTCCGCGCCGTCAGTCAGCACCACAATCGCCGAAATCTTGTCGCCCTTTGGATTGTCCAAAAGAGATTGGTAGGCCTGAGCTATCGAGTCGTAGAGGGCAGTTTCGCCCGACGGGAATAGCGAATCGATAATTCGCGCCGCGGACTCGCGCTCTCTTTCGACCAACAAGTCTTTTGCTCCCCAAGACGGCTCGCTGCTGAACGGTAGTATCGATAGATAGTCTTTGCTGTCCAATATTGAAATCAGTTGTTTGGCACCGAGTTTCGCGCTCGGCATCTTTCCGTCTTCCTTCATGCTGCCAGAGGTATCGAGGACCAGAATTATGTTCGAGTGTTTCTTATGCGAGCGCCAAAGGCTGATGATTGCATCCATTACTTCGACCGATGGCACCTCCAGCGTAGTCTTGGGTTCTTTAGGATCAACGCCATGAGCCGCGTCGAATGGAGCAGTGAGCTGGATATTCACATCGGCAGGGTGAAAGCCGTATCCGACTGTTTTCTCTTGCTGGCTGCGCTCAAGCAAGTACCGAATGTATGCCTTAGCGGCATCTCGATGTTCCGGAGTAACCCAATCCCTTTCGACTATCCCCACTGGATGATCGCTCCAGAATGTTCCTTCTTTGGGATAGATTGCTACAACCGGAAAGGTGAGATTGTATTGGGAGGAATAGGATTCGATAACATTGCTTTCATAAAGAACCGCTGCGCTGAGGTACTCGGGTCCATTGGCCAGCAGCTTGGTATTGAAGAAGCCGGTGGAGCTTCCATAGTGAACAACTGCCTGCTCGATGCTAGCCAGGTAGCCGGCAATGGCAGGCTTATTGACATCCTGGATAGTGAGACCAGCCACTTTACCTGTCGCGGCATAAATCTCCGCCAGCAGCGAGATCAACCCGCTGTTACTGAATTCCGGATGGGTATGGCCGAACTTGAACTTACCCCATTGGGCTTGCCCATATGCGGACCATCCACGAGGGTCGCGCGCTAACGTCAGGATTTCTGACCATCCGATAGGTTTCTTGCCCCAACCGAGAGCTTCGGCCATCGGTTTCCACATAGCAATGACAACCGGAGACAGCATAAGTGTCTCAGTGGAAGAAACAAGCTCTTTGCCCGTCTTTGTTCTCGACCCGGCGTTGCCTAGCTTAATAAACGCTGCGGAAGCGGGGCTGATCAGATGCGTCTGTCGCCTGCCAGACAGCACCTCATCGACGGCATCGCCCGAGCCCATCGGAATGGCGGTGACAAAAATCTTCTTCCCCGCGCCTGTCTTGTGGTCGTCGCGATTAAACTTCGAGGTAACGTCCTTGATCCACGCTTCTTTCTCCGACCCATAGGTGAAGATCAACTCGATGCTGCCGGGCGGGGCCGTCTCAACGCTATCTTTCTTCGCCTCTTGTTGAGACGAGCAGGATTGCAAAACAAGCAGTGCTGATAGGAGTATGCACGTCCAACGGATGCGCCTGAATGACATTCTCCTTACTCCATTGCGAAGTTTCGAAGTCCTCGTCTATTGACGCTATAACTAGCAACTCACGCGTTCTACTAGACGACGTTAACGCTGACTAACTGACTGGATCTCATTCTCGAAGAAACTGCATATATGCTTAGAGTACTCATGCAGAGCCACAACCGTGAATAGCCACCAGAACTGCTACACTATATAATGGCCCGACTCCTGGAATGAAACGAAGAAAGGGCCGCTTCATGTCGCTTCCCGAAATTAGCTACATTAAGGCGCTGTATCAGAGCTTCCCCAATCTTCTTTTTATCGGGATTATGGTCTTTCTATCGCTGGTGATACATCCCGCTCTGCTATTTCTTTTGCTGGCCGGCGAATTAAGCGTTCTGATGCTCGCTCAAACCGCTTCAGTACAAAGACTGCTGCGGGCTCGCGCCGAGCGGGAACGCAGGCGTGAGCAGGAAAACACGGAGAATCAGATATTGGCAGGTTTGCCCGAACAATATAAGAACGATTTCTCCGCTATCAGACGGCTTTGTGTGGAAATCGAGAAGCGAACAAGTGAAATCGACCAGGACAAGTCGGCGTCGATGCTGGAAGGTATTGTGGAAAAGCTTTCCAGCTTCCGGCTTGAGTATATCAGGATGTTACGCGGCCACTGCTTGCTCGCCAATCGGAATTACGATGATATTGGTGCAGGTTTGGAGAAGGAGTGTCGCCGGCTGGAAAAGGCAGCGCCCGGGGAGCAATCCGAACAGGTCCGCACAACGATGGATCAGAACATTCAGATCCTGCGGCAACGCATTAACAAAGCGCGACAGCTCAGCGAACTGGTTCGGTTGATAGAGGCTCGCCTGCGTGTAGTGAGCGATTCGTTGCAACTCATCCAGGATGAAGTCTACAGCATGACCGACGTTCGCGGGATCTCTGGAGTTGTTGATGAATTGCTCGTCAAACTTGAGATGAATGACGAGTTTCGATCTTACTATGACCAAATGTTAAGCGATAGCGGCCAGGCGCTCGCGGGGTTGGATACAGACCTGAGCGTTGGCTCGCCGCTTAATAGTGATTCAAATCCGCGAAGAGTAACCCGAATATCGAGCTAGTCAGCCGACGACTTTCTATTCTGAGATTGAAGCCGTATCAAAGAACCCCAATTTTGGACGCCTAGTGACGCCTGCGCTTGGTAAAAACTGCAATATTGGAGGCCCGGCACCCAATCCGCGTTCTAGTTAATTAGCGGCAGTCAATCGGCTGCCGCTTTTGATTTGATGCGCCGCCTAAACAAGCTCTTTCTCCAAGTCGCGCCTCCCGAAACGGACGCGCGACGAGCCCGCGATTGTTTCCATCTCTGAAGGCTGCCATCTCTGTTAATAGATAATGATTGTAAAGGGACGAGCACTGGTGTCCGCTGAGTTACCCGAAGTGAAAGTGAAAACATCAAGGGACGTTGCATCAGAGAAACGATAGTTCGCGCCTCCATTGTTTAAGCCCTGTCCTACGGAATCAATATATTGAGCAGTAACCGAAACAAACCGGCTGGAAATCGGGAAGTGAAAATCGATGTGGTTAACGCCATCTAGGGGCAAGGTAACCGTGAACCCGCAATTGCCGCTGGATGTATTCGTGATTCCGTTGTAGCAGCGAATGATGTTTGAGAATTCATCAAGAACCAACATCGCCTTGACCAAACCATTGCTGGCAGCGGGCTGGATGATGTTGCCGGTATCGGTGATTTGCATATCGTAAGTGGGCAGGCTGATCGTCGTATTGAAGGCGTTGGTGGTGCGGAAAAAGAACAAGCCGCCGGTTGTTTGCCCGATGCCGAATCGTTGACCTGAGGGGTTGGCTTCCCAACCGATAGCCGAAGCATTCTGCAAAGAGAGCGAACCTGCCCAAAGAGCTAAAGTCCACTGGGGGCCGCCGCTCAAGGCCAAACGGGTGAGCGGGGCGAACATGCCGATGCCGACGTTGCCCTGAGTGTTGACTGCGATTCCGCAACAGGGTGAAGAGGTTGTGAGACCCGCGAGCAATTTGAGGGTTTGGCCGTCAAATCGGACATCCGCCCGATTGGTGCCAATGATTGACATACCCGATTCTGCGTTGGGCGTATGGAAGCGAATCACGCCGCCTGAACCACCAGCGTTCACTTCGAATTTCCCGTTGGGCGAGGTCGTGCCGATGCCGACATTGCCCGTCGAGTCAATGGCGATTCCATTGCTTGCCAGCGGGATGCCGCCGGACCCATTCACCAGTTTCAGCGTGCCGTCGTACCGGAGATCGGCTCTGCCGCTTGCGCCAGAGATGGTCATGCCAGTTTCAGAATTGGGTGAGCCGAATGCAACGTTGTTCCCTTGAAGACCTGGAGCGAGCGCGACGTTATTGGGGAGTTGGATGAGACCGCCGGATTGGGTGATCAAGGAATTGCCGAGCGTGGTGCCGGCACTCCAAAGCGGGATGCTGTTGGTCGTGCCGCTGCCGCTGACGCCGCTTGCGCCGACCAGATTAACGAAAGCGGTGCCGTTCTCGGAGACTTTGACTTTGTTGGATGAGGTGTCGAAATAGATGCGTCCTTGGCCAGCGGGTGCTACACCGGGCGAGGCTATGGCGCCGAGTGAAACCGGGCCGTTGACGTTCACACTGCTGGCCGTCCCGTTGCCGCTGATGTTGAAGTTGGCTGCGGCTTGTTGAGAGGTGGAGTTTTGCACGTAATTGGCGCTGCCTGCGGGGACAGCTGCTACGGGGATGGTGCCGGTCACCTTGCTGCCGGCAACGGAATTGATCTGTGAGTCGGGTACACAGGCGATGCAGACGGATGAGAGGGAGTCGGCGGTCGTGGCGCTGATGGTGTGAACGGCATAAGGAGTCGAGTTGATCTGCTGGCGCGGGGCGAGGGTGGTAAAGGAACCGCCGCCGGCCGGGCGCACGCCAATCTCCAAAAAGCGGTTAGTGCCGGGAAAGGCATTGACGTCAAAATCAAGGAGGACGGTGAAGATGCCGCTACTGACCGACACGTTGGGGCGCGAGAGGGTCGAGCCGATCTGAGAGCCGTCGTTGAGGCTGTCGAAAAGTGCAAACTGAAAATCGTAATTCGCGTTGGCGGGATTGCCAGCGTCGGTGAGTTTGCCTTGATAGGTGAATGCGGTCATCTGAGCTCTGACGGCGGTTGAACAGGTCAAAACCAGGAACACGATCAAGCAGGGAATGGATAGCCTGGGATAAATTCTGCCGCGCATCATTTATGATTCTCCTTACTCAGTCCAGTTGTCGTGTGAGCTGAGAGCCGCGGTAACAGGCTGCAAGACTGATTAGTCTTCGCCAGTCGACTAGCCTCACAACGGTCGACTCAGAAATGTCACGTTGTGTTCTACACCCATTCGGTGGTTGGCGTAACTACTTGTATAAGCAGGTGGGATTCAGACGATGCGGTCGCGCAGTGCTTTGGCGACGGCTTGTGATTTGGAGTGAACTTGCAGCTTGGTATAGATATTGTGCATGTGAAACGAGACTGTGTGGATGCTGATCGACAGTTCAACCGCCGCCGTCTTGTAATTGTGGCCTTCGACCAAAAGCTTTAACAACTCCGTCTCCTGCGAGGTCAACTGATAGGTGGCGCGATCGGGCGGGCGGACATCTTTGAATAGGATAACGACGCGGCGCGCAATTTCCGGTGACATTGGTGCGCCGCCGGAGACAACTTCTTTGAGGGCTTCGAGCAACCGCACCGGCGGCGTGTTCTTCAAGAGGTATCCCAGCGCGCCGGCGCACAGCGCGCCAAATATCTCGTCATCGTCGTCGTAGACTGTCAACGCAATCACCGGCAAATCGGGATAACGCTCTTTCAAAATGCGTATGCCTTCGGTGCCGCTCAGGCCCGGCAGCCCGATGTCGGTCAACACCAGGTCGGGCAACTCTCTGGCGACGCCGCGCAGCGCGTCTTCCATGGTGCGAAAACTGCCCGCGCAAGCATAGCCCGGCGTGCCGTTGATCAACATCGCCAGCCCGTCGCGCAACTCGCGCTGGTCTTCGACAATTACCACCCGAATTGGGGGCGCGGGCTTTAAGATGCCACTTTGAGCTCGATCTTCATCCCTCATATTGCAAAGCCCTGACTCCGGAGTACGAAGCGATCGCAGTGTATAACTTTTCGGGCGGCCGGTCACCCGCTCAAATAAGCAGGGTGCGTTTAAGGCAAAAACGCAATTGAAGACTAAAAAATTATCCCCTCTGCGGTTTCCCCGTTAACCCACGGGTAGGAAGTTGCAGTGTGATGGTGGTGCCGTGAGCAGGGTCTGAAGAAACATTCACCTCGCCCCCGCAGTCCTTCGCTCGCTTTTGCATGCTCGCCAAGCCATTGCCGTCCTCCGCTATTGCCGCATCGAATCCGTTGCCGTCGTCGGCGATTTTCAACACCAGTCGCGCGCCTTTGACGTGAATATCAATCCTGGCCTTTGCGCAGGCCGAGTGTCGGGCAACGTTATTGACCGCTTCTTTGAAAATCAGATAAACCGTGCGGCGCACATCCGCTTCCAACTTCAAATCCAGACCCGCAGCTGGTGGCTGAAATTCAAAATCTATGTCGCGCGAGGTAAAGGTATCGGCCGCGAAACCTCGCATGCGGCGGGTCAGGTCGCGCAGCGAATCTTTCTTCGGGTTGATGGCCCAGACGATATCGCTCATCGAAGAGACCGACTCTCGCGAAAGCCGTGCGATAGACGAAAGCGGCGCGTCGACAACGGCGGCGGCGCCGTCAATCTGTTGGCGCACAACTTCGCTGAGGACGGAAATCGTCGTCAGATTCGCGCCGATGTCGTCGTGCAGGTCAGCGGCGATGCGTGTGCGGACTTGCTCGATTCTAATTTTCTGCGCTAGTTGATAACGATAGATTGAATAGACCATCATCAGAGCCAGGACTGCTGCGAGAGACACGAACCACCATCGCTGCCAGATCGGCGCCAGGATAGTGAACGTCAGGCTCGCGGGCGTTTCGCTCAATATGCCTTCGGAATTTATGGCGCGTACCAGGAAGCGGTAGCGGCCCGGCGCCAGGTTGGCGAAGTTCACCGTGCGCCCGTCAGCGAGCGCGCTCCAATCCGTGCCCGCGCCTTCGAGCCGATACTGGTAACGCAAGCCTTCGCCGGGGCTGAACCCTAAAGCCACGAAGTCAATCTGCAGTTCATTCTTATCTGGACCAAGCGCAACCGAAGTAATTTCGGTTTCGCCGAGCGCTGAAATTACCTGCGCATCGCCGGCAATGCGCAAGCCCGTAATCACAATCGGCGGCGGCGCCGGCGGCGGATCGGGTCGCGGAACCAGGCGGGCAAGCCCGCTTGGAAAGCTGAACCACAGCGCGCCCCGGCAATCACGCCAGGCGGCTTGTATTTCGCCGAGCGGCAAACCGTCGGCGGTGGTGTAATGCTTGATGTGGCCGTTCACCGGGTCGAGCCGGTCAAGACCGCGCCCCGTGCCGATGTAGATGCGCCCCCACTGGTCTTCGCTCACGGCGGCGACTTCATTGCTCGAGAGACCCTCGGCAGTTGTGTAGGTTACCAATGTGGGCCGCTCTGACGACGGATCGTCCATGCGGCTCAGTCCGCCTCGATAGCTCGGCACCCACAGCCGGCCCGCTGAATCAATCAACAGGTTGCGAATCTGCCCAGCGGGCACGCCGTCAGAAGCGGTGAAGCGAGTGAAGCTTTGATCGCGGTAGCACACCAGCCCACCGTCGCCGCTGAAGCCGATCCAGAGATTGCCGCCGCGGTCCTCTGCAAACGATGAGACGTAGAACGTGTCGAGGTTCGGTAGACCAGCTTGTTCTGAGTAGTGATGAAAAGCGCCGGCCCGCCGCCCCCACCTCGACAGCCCATTCGGGCTATTTCCCTCCCCAACTGCGCTTATCCAGATGTCGCCGCGTGAATCCTCGAACAGACGCAGGGTGCTGTCGGCGGCCAATCCGTCGCGAGTCGTATAGACGGCCTTCGGCGGGGTGTGGGCGAGCTGCTCTGGTTGGCTGACTTTCGGGAAGCGGCAAACCCCAATAGCCATCGCGATCCACCACTCTCCCAAGTGATCTTCAACCACAGTCTGGTTCCATCCCCATCCAGATTCGTACTTCTGAACGCTCTCCGAGAATTGCGGGCGAATAGATGTGAATTTCTCCCCGTCGAAGCGATTGAGGAACCACTCTCTGTCGCCGGGTGTGCCGAACACCATAAGGTCTCCGGCTCGCGTCTCAAAAATTGCCGCGGCGGAGTAAAAGCCATCCGCCTTACCAAAGGTTGTAAAGCTGTTGCGGGCGAGTTTGGCCGCCCCGCCATTGAGCATTCCCAGCCAAAGATTTCCATCGTGATCTTCCGCGAGCGATCCAACCTCGTGATAGCTCAAGCCGTGAGCTTCGGCGTAGACTCGAAACCGAAAGTCGCGGCCATCGGGGGTCGGTATGAACTGGATCAGCCCCTTGGTACCGCCGGCCCACAGCCCGCCGTCAGAAGCTTGAAACAACTGGTTGATCCACATGGCAGTCAAACCATCTTTGTCGGTGTAAGCGCGCGCCACCACCGCCCGGCCCGGAGTCGGGTCAGACACCAGACGGCATAGGCCTCCGGCCCTTGTGCCAACCCAGATCCGCCCCTCGCGATCCTCGAACAACGAGTGGATTCTGTTATTCGGCAATCCATCCCTGGTGGAATAAGCTTCGACGTATCCATCGGGGCGTCGCCGATAAAGGCCGCGTTGTGAGCCGACCCACAATGTCCCCGACCGATCTTCAATCAGACACTCGATGAATCTGGATTCGAGATAATCCGGGATGCCCAGATCAACCGATGAGACACTGACGTCACCGGCAGCGGTTTCTACTTGATAGAGGCCATTGCGTGTGCCGCACCAGATCCGGCCCGCGCGATCCTGCAACAGTGTGAGGACGTGCTGTGATCTGGGGTCTTCAGCCGAACGGTAGACCGTGAACATCGCATCCGGCGCATCGTGCTTTTCGCCCGCGTCGCTATTACGTGCCTGCGGTCTTCCGAGGGGATCGAAACGGCAAAGGCCGGCAGCCGTCGCCACCCAGTACTGACCTTCGCGCGTCTCTAACAGGTCATTGACAATGGCCGAGGGCAGCCCCTGCTCTATGCCATAATTGGTAAAGCTGTAGCCGTCAAAGCGCGACAGGCCCTCGCGCGTGCAGAACCAGAGGAAGCCGCGCGAGTCCCGCACAACGCGATTGACCACGTTATGCGCCAGGCCGTCGGCGGTTGTGTAGTTCTTTATTGGAAGTCTCTCGGCAGAGGTTGACCGCTCGACTGCTTGCACCATGGCAAGAGCCGCGATCAATTGAAGAATCAGGACGCGCCTTCTTTCGCCAATCATGAGAAACAACGTTGGTGCGAGTTTCTAACTGAATTAGCATTATGCGTGCGATTGAGGAAATTGAGTAGCTGACAAGGGGTGCGCGACGCCAAAGTTACTCGTTACGCCGCCTTCGCGGCTAAGGTTTCCCAGTATTGTGCAGAATCTCCGTTGCGGTGTAGGGTCCTGAGATCGAGAATCGATTGTGCTCCAGGATCCGACCAACGCATTCCGGACTGCTTGAGACCTTGTTGGATGATGTGGCTGATAGCGGACTCTACGGGTCCGGAGCCGATCGGAAGATTGTTGGCTATCGCCCATTTGTAGTCGAGTCTGCTGCGGTTGCATTGGAAGTACTTTAGGAGAACTGGAGGAGCATCAGGCAGCCCGATGCCTGTGGACAATCTTGTGACAATCTTTCGCAGAAATCAGCCGAATGACGCAGTAGTCCTCGCGATGGCCAGAGGCTGTAACCTGTAACAGATGCTAGTAGTTGCGGTTGAAACGAAGCTTTCGCATAAACCCGCGACGTGACTCTTAATCAGCGGGTCGCAGGTTCGAGCCCTCCACGGCTCACTTTAGAATCAGTAGATTAGAGCCACCCTCACGGTGGCTCTAATCATTTGGGGACGCTTTCGCGGACACATTTCGCTCGGGAGAATGCTAGGCGTGGCGTTTCATATTCGACTGTCGGCTCTGCCCGGGTTCCGGATTTTTGTTCACGCGTCTTTTGAATGACGTAATCACTCTCGATTTCTTCCAACCCTTTCAAGGTCACTGAGTGAATCCGCGGACCGAAATCAGCATTCGGCTGTCCGGGAATATATTGTCAGCAAACGCGCATTATTCGGCTGGAGGCGTGGGACGCCTATTGAGGAGCCCAACAGAATACGCCGCTGGTTGGAATAGCATGGTCAACGCTACCGATCGAGAACATGAACACAGTCACTCCGAGAATCGCTTTGCGGTAGTGCCAACCGCGTCGCGACTGGGCGCCGACTCGGATCGCGCGGGGCGGGGCGTGACGATGGCTCTTCTTGACTCAGGGTTCTATCCGCATGCAGATTTGACTCAGCCGGTCAGCCGGATCGTTGCATACAAAGACATCGCGAATCCCCGCGCAAATCTCAAGTCAAACAAGATGCCAGAAGAGTCCGACTGGCACGGCACGATGACCTCAGTTGCCGCTGCGGGAAACGGCTACTTGTCAGACGGAGTCTATCGAGGTCTAGCGTCTGAGGCTCAAATCGTTCTGGTAAAGGTCGGCGAAAACGGAAAGATCACTGAGCCGAACATCGAGCGCGGGCTGCGATGGGTCATCGAGAACAAAGAGCGCTTCAACATTCGGATCGTGAGCATCTCGCTGGGCGGCGATCAAGACGTTTCCTACACCACGAATGCGGTCGATCAAGCAGCCGAAGACGCCCTGAAAGCCGGTATTATCGTCGTAGTCGCGGCCGGCAACAGTGGTTGCACGGAAGACCATCGCACCGTGCCGCCGGCGAACTCGCCATTCGTGATAACCGTCGGCGGCTATCACGACAACAACCAGCTCGATGGCGCTCTCGATCTGTACTGTTCAAGCTATGGCCCGACCGCTGACGGAATCATAAAACCGGAAATCATAGCACCGGCGATGTGGGTTGCCGCGCCGATTCTCCCAGGCACGGATGTTTACGATAGAGCGGAAGCGCTCTCGCAACTTGCGTCGGCCCCGGACTATTTGCTCGAACAGATTGCGCGGCCCTCCGGTAATTCAAAGAAGAATGTCGTCGAACTGTGGAAGCGCTCGGGACTCGGCGACGCTATGCGCCAGTTACCTATCGGGACAATCCGGGCTGAGGTTGAATCGTTCCTTCGAGAGAACAAGATAGTAGCGACCCATTATCAGCATGTGGACGGGACCTCATTCGCTGCGCCGATCGTTGCTTCGGTGGTTGCGCAGATGCTCGAAGCAAATCCACGCCTCGGCCCCGCCGCGGTCAAGCACATCCTGATATCGACCGCTGATCGAATTCAGGGAGCGCCCGCGATGCGTCAAGGCTTCGGCGTGCTCAACGCGAGCCGCGCGGTTGAAGAAGCGGCGCGGGAGCGACACGAAGGCGAGGCCATATTCTTCTGTCCGCCAAGGGTGAACAGTAGCAAGCTCGAGTTTACATATCACAATGACGCAGCTGAGAGCGTCGCGCTGGCTGGTGACTTCAACGGATGGATCTCAACGGCGACTCAATGTGAGAGGAACGGTGACGGCGTCTGGCGGGCACGGATCGACCTTCTCCCGCCAGGCCGCTATCGCTACAAACTAGTGGTGAACGGCGAGCGATGGATCGAGGATCCTGCGAACGCTATGAAGGAGCCTGACGAATACGGCGGCTTCAATTCCATCCTGCATATCTCATGACGCCGGAGGTAATTGACAATGATGAGCGCAGAAGAAACGAGGCTACCCGGACTTATCGAACAAAGTCACTACAGCCGAAGCGAGCTGCACGGCTTCGAGGTGGACATGTACGGCCGAGTCATCGTTCCCGAGTTTCATCCGCGCACGCCCGACGAGGTAGGCGCGTACATCAAATTCGAGTCGGAGCTACCCGACGGCATGGACGCGGGAGCTTAGATGTCCGACCCGGGATACTAGCGGTTTGACACACTGAGTCGATCAGTCGTCCCTACCAAAAGAACAACCCTCCTCTCTTTCCTGCCGTGCTTCACTCCCCGTCGCCTCCCTCCTTTGGGCTAACGACGCTTCTGGAATCCAGATTTGTCGGCAGCGAATCCAACCGGGCGCCAGGGGAATATTTATCCGGTCGGTGATCATTGAAACAGTGTGCGAGGAGCGGATGAAGAGTTCGCAACAGATTCATTGCGCGAGTGAACGATGAGTACAGCGACGATGAATGAACGAACTTTTGCTATCCCGACTACGGCGATCGACGCCTTGCGCCGCCACTGGCCCGAGTACCTGATGGAAGCTTTTGGGCTCGGGTTGTTCATGGTTTCGGCGTGTTCGGTCGGCGTTGTCCTTGAACATCCCTCCTCGCCGGTTCACCAGATGATCCAGGTTGCAACGCTCAGACGCGTGTTGTTCGGCGCGGCGATGGGAGTGACGGCGATCCTCAACATTTATTCGCCGTGGGGGAAACGTTCCGGCTCGCACCTGAACCCCGCGACGACGCTGACCTTTTGGCGGCTTGGAAAAGTTGAACGGTGGGACGCAGTGTTCTACCCGCTGTCTCAGTTCGCGGGCGGACTCGCAGGCGTGATCATTTTACAAATCATGTTTGGAAGTTTGATCGCCCACCCAAACGTCAATTACGTCGCGACGACACCAGGACCGAAGGGTGAGGTGGTCGCATTCGTCGCCGAGGTCTTGATCACATTTATTCTAATTTCGGTCGTGTTGCGCGTGTCGAACGTTGAACGCCTTGCGCGCTACACCGGCTTTTTCGTAGGCGCACTGGTGACGACTTACATCAGCATCGAAGCGCCGCTTTCCGGAATGAGTATGAACCCCGCACGGACTCTGGCGTCGGCCGCGCCGGCGGGAGTCTGGACGGCGCTATGGATTTACTTCACTGCGCCGCCGATAGGAATGCTGCTGGCGGCGGAGGTTTACCTGCGGCTCAAGGGCGAGCACCGCGTGTTCTGCGCCAAGCTGCATCACCACAACTCAAAACGCTGCATCTTTCGATGCAACTTTGGCGAGCTGCTGAATGAAACGGCGAGCCCGTCGTCTCAAGAAAGACAACTCACGGCTCAACAGCCCCCACGATCTGGTTTATCGCTCGGACGGAACGTTGTATTTCACCCAGACGGCATCGCGTTCTCGCCCGACGAAAAGTATCTCTATGTCGGCGACTGGGATGAGAACAAGAAAGTCGTTATGCGTTACGAAGCGAAGCCCGACGGGACGCTTGCGAACGGCAAGGTCTTCTTTGATATGACAAGCGCGCCCGGCGAAGACGCGCTTGATGGAATCAAGGTCGATCAGGCGGAAAATCTGTATGTTTCTGGTCCTGGCGGGCTGTGGGTGATCTCCGCGGAACGCAAGCATCTTGGAACGATCATCGCGCCGAAGCATCCGCACAACATGGCGTGGGGCGATGAAGACGGCTGGACATTATACTTGTGCGCTCGAAGCGGGCTGTACCGCATGCGGTTGGACATAGCTGGCACGCGTCCAACGCCGAAGGCTGAATAATCTGGTGACGGCCATGACTCAAGATCAAAACTACTACGTTATCGTCGGGCGCGATGGGAATCGCCCCGTGACACGTTGGTCGCCAGCTCAGATTGATTCGGCGACTGCTCGCGATGGTGATTCATGGGACCACCGCGCAGAGCCGTGGTCATACGTCGAGGTAGAGATGAGAAGAAACGAGCTGATCGATGACACGGCGTCGTAAGTCCGGGTTAGTACTGGTCGGGCTAGTCTATCTGGCATTCGTAAGTCTGGGGCTGCCCGACGGACTGATTGGCGTCGCGTGGCCGTCAATTCGCGCTTACTTCAACCTTCCGCTCGATGCGCTAGGCTCGTTGTTGGTGATGTTCACCGTCGGCTATCTCGTGTCGAGCTTCATCAGCGGGCGGCTTCTCTCGGTGATGAGCGTCGGAACTCTGCTGACTCTGAGCTGCCTTGCGACCGCTCTGAGTCTTATTGGTTATGCGATTGCCCCGGCATGGTTGATGATCGTCACGCTCGCAATAGTGGCGGGGCTTGGGGCGGGAGCGATCGATGCAGGATTGAACACATTCGCGGCAACGCAATTCAGCGCGCGTATGGTGAATTGGCTGCACGCGTGTTACGGAGTCGGCGCGGCTACAGGACCGTTGATAATGACAAGCGTGCTTGCGGCACGTCGTCCGTGGCAGAGTGGTTACGCGATCGTCGGCGCCTGGCAACTGGCGCTCGCGTTTTGTTTTCTGGTGACGCGTCGATGGTGGCGAGCCGTTTCCGCGATGGCGCCGGCCTCTACAGCGAAGGTCGTGCGCGCGTCGAACATCACGACGCTGAAGCTGCCGGCGGTCTGGTTGAGCGTTGCGGTCTTTTTCGTCTACACCGGCATCGAAGCAGCCGCCGGTACGTGGGCTTACACCATGTTCACTGAAGCCCGCGGCGTCTCGATGGTGACGGCTGGCGCGTGGGTGAGCCTTTATTGGGGCGGCTTGTCGGCTGGCCGCTTGCTGTCAGGTGTAGTCGCGGGTTTCGTTCCCGCGCACAGGCTGGTTCGCTGGTGCATCGCCGGCATTGCGCTCGGTGCGGGGATGATCTGGTCAAATGTGACGAGCCATCTCAGCTTTTTTGGATTGGGTTTAATGGGGCTCGCGAGCGCGCCGGTCTTTCCTTCGCTTATCTCGTCGACTCCTGCTCGGCTGGGCCCGGCCCACAC
>CAZOOE010000002.1:47604-59434 GCA_964581275.1 uncultured Clostridia bacterium | reverse complement strand
GTCAGCGGTACCACCGCCTGGGCAAGTGGCACCGGCGGCACCTATGCGAGAACGACTGACGGCGGCGCAACATGGCAAGCCGCGGTCGTGACCGGCGCGGCGCAGCTCGACTTCCGCGATGTGCAAGCGGTTGATTCAAACACCGCTTATCTCCTCAGCATCGGTCCGGGCGAACAATCGAGGATTTACAAGACTACCAATGGCGGCGGCGGCTGGACGCTCGAATTCACCAATCACAACCCGAAAGCTTTCTTCGACGCGTTCGCGTTTTGGGACGCGCGCACCGGCATAGCTATGAGCGACCCGGTCGACGGGCGATTCATCCTGATTAAAACAACCGACGCTGGTGCAACCTGGAAGGAGCTTCCGCGTGAAACACTCCCTCCGGCGCTCGAGGGCGACGGCGCGTTCGCAGCGAGCGGCACCTGCATAACAGTCCAGGGACAGCAGAACGTGTGGTTTGGAACCGGTGGCGCCGCGGTCGCTCGGGTGTTCAGGTCTACGGATGGCGGCAACACGTGGAATGTCGCGTCGACGCCGATCACCGCAGGGAACGCTTCGTCAGGGATATTCTCGATTGACTTCAAAGATGCGAAGAACGGCGTGATAGTCGGGGGCGACTACAAGAAAGAAAACGAAGCCGGGAACAACGTTGCGACCACCACTGACGGAGGCGCCACGTGGACTCTCGCTAAGGGTACCCGCCCTTCGGGATTCAGGTCAGCTGTCGCATACGTAATCGGCGCCCGCGGCCCGTTTCTTGTAGCAGTCGGTCCATCCGGCTCGGACTACTCGTTAGATGATGGCGCAAGCTGGATGAGTATCGACTCGACCGGTTATCACGCAGTCAGTTTCGCGAGTTCAGTTGGGTGGGGAGTCGGCGAAGGAGGTCGCATCGGGAGGTACGACGGTGCCTCTGTAGACCGCTCTAAACAAACTCGATAAGCCTGCGCCGACCCGCATCAGCAAACATCCGATAAGCTTTTATCGCACTACGAAGAAGTTACGCCGATGCGAGGTTAGCCGCGCCCTTCGGTTAATACTCGTTTACCGCCCAAACTAGCTCCTAACGTCCCTTGAAGCGGGCGGCCGGCGCTCGCGAAACGCGGTCATCGCTTCCACAAAATCCGCTGATTGCAAGAATGCCGCGTTCCAAACTGCCACGTAACCCAATCCATCAGCTACCGATTTATCCGCGCAATAATTGAGCACTCGCTTGATCCCTTGCACAACAAGCGGCGGGTTGTCGGCGATCTCACGCGCTAGCCCGCGCACGGCCTCAAGCACTGCATCCTTCGTTTCGTGCGCCTCGCTCACCAACCCAATCTGCAAGGCCCGCGACGCGTCGATGTCTTTCCCTGTAAATGCCAGTTCCCGCGTTGCGCCTTCACCGATGATCCGAGGGAGGCGTTGAAGACTTCCAAGATCGGCTACTATCGCGACCTTTACTTCTCTCAAGCTGAACCGCGCGTCCGCCGAGCATAATCGAATATCGCACGCAGAGATCAGATCGAGCCCGCCGCCCACGCACCATCCGCTCACCGCCGCAATCACCGGCTTGCGGCACGCAGCGACGTTGTCAAACGCCCTCTGCATTTCGCCGACGAGGTCGAGCAAGCGAGTGCGCTCGGCGGCGAGGTTCTCGCCAGCACCGAAGTGACCTCCGAGATCGCCCATCATCGCCCCGAGATCCAGTCCGTAGCTGAAGTTCTCACCTTCGCCTCGAACGATGATCGCGCGAACCTCTTCGTCACGATCCAAATCGGCAAACACTTCAGGCATCTCGCGCCAGAAGTCCGGCCCCATCGCGTTGCCCTTTCCCGGTCCGATCAGAGCCACATCAACGACTCCTTCGTTCTTCTCCAGCCTCAGCGATTTGTATTCAGTCATAGTTGCTTTGCCCCAGCACGATCTTAGTGATCAGACACGCTGACTTGACCGGACGACTAAGTCAAGTCGGTTAGGTCCAATTCGCCTTCATATTTTTCTTCTTCACTTATTTCCCACTTCTGCTCCCGGTAGTTCCATTCGCGTTCGGTTTCGCGGACGACTCGAACCCGTGCGCTGGTGACCGGCTGGCCGAACAAGTAGTCACCGCGCACTTCGACCTCGGCGCTTTGCCCGGGAAGATAGAAGCTGCGGTCGGGCTTGACGCTCACGCTGAAGTTCGGCAATTCGTACCGGCTGATGCGCACCTTATACCAAGGCGTGTTGACGTCTTCTTCATCATCTTCATCTCGGTCGATCTTGATCCGGTAGTCTCCAAGCCGGGTGTTGGCCGCGATTGCCCAGTCATCACTCGCAACTCCGAAGCGCGAGGTCTTGAGGGATGCGCGATGCACGACCGTGTCGTCCGGGTCGAGGATCTTGAGCGTCAACTCGGCGTCAGCGACGGCTCGCTTGGACGGATCAAGCATCAGGGCTCGGCTGTGCAGCGTTTGCCCGGGTTGATAGATCCTCTTGTCGGTGCTGAGGGAGATCCGAACCGTGCGGTCGACTCGGACGGAGCTTTCGGTCTGTGCGGACAAGCCGCTTCTAATGCCGCTGACTTTGATCTCGCCGTCGCTTTTGACGCCCCCTGCGGAATGTCAAAGTCGAACACCGCGTAGCCTTCGGCGTCCGTAATGCCCGAACGGGTCAGCGGGGCCGGCAACCCTGCGAATCCAACCTCTGCTTGAACCTCTACGTCCTCCATCGACCGCTTGGTCACAGGATTCTGCGCGAAGACGCGAACGCGATAACGCGCACCAGGCATTGTCATTAGCGGTTTGATGACCGCCAGGTCAAAAATGTCCGGGCATATCTGAGATACCGAGATTGTGCCACTGACTTGATGACCGGCGACGCCGATCCCAGGACTCGAGGTGATGTAGTAGCGTAGCCGGTTCCACACTGCGTAACGCGTAGCCGTCGATAAAGTCAGCGGGAGCTCAGTCGCAACCTTGTTGGAACCGTGCTCGAGTAGTGTGTCAATCTCAGTTCGGGCGGTTGTGCGATTCAGTTGGTTGACGAGTTCGAATCTCACCCGAGCTTTGACCGGCCGGTTCAGCGAGTTGATTACTGCGAGCCACACTTCGGCTCGATCGGGATGGATGCGCATCAAGGTAGCCGCCTCGTCGACTCGCAGACCCGAGCTTGCGCCCGACATTTGTCCTGCGATGATGAACGCGGCTAATGCAAGCAAAGAAACGCGCCAAGCTCTGAGCATCATCCGCCCTCCTCTGAAATGGGCACTTCAGAACTCGGGGTGTTGTTGACTATTGAATGAAACTTATGCGTGACGCTTGCACTGATTCAACCGCCCGCCGGTGCTGGCATATGATGCCCACTCGCGGAGGCCCTCATCAAGCTGGTCCGGGCGTTTGGGGCTTGAATAGTATCTTAAGGTGCCAATGACAAAATTTTTCCGCCCTTCGCGGTTTCTGTCTCTTCCTATTCAACGTCAGACGTATGCCTCGATTCTAGAAAAGAGGTAAAGGGCTCATGAGAAAGATAGTCAGCTTTTTGATTTTCGCGGTGTTTGTTCTCGGCGCGAGCGCAGTCTCGATGGCAGGCTCGCGCGGAATCAACGGACGCGAATACCGCGAGCAGCAACGTATCAATCAAGGCATTCGCAGCGGCGAGCTCACCCGTCGCGAGGCCGAGCGGCTCGAAGCGGGGCTTGCGAGGATCCGGATAGACGAGAGATTCGCAAGAGCGGATGGCCACCTCAGCTACCGCGAGCGCGCACGCCTGAACCGCGAGTTAAACCGCGAGAGCCGCAGTATCTACCGTCAGAAGCACGACGGCCAGGATCGCAATCCGTAAGGACCAGCCAATCTCAAGAATGCTGAAGCGCGGTTTTCAGCCGCGCTTCACCATTTTTAGTGCTTGCCCTACGGTCACCAGAAGGGAGAGAGCTCGAATTCAGAGGCGCGAGAACCGAACCAGTCGTCACATCTATAGACAGAAGCACGACAATCAGAGACGGAGGTAAACAAAAGAAAACGGTGAGGATGGCCGGATCCGCAGTGCTTCGTTCAGGGTTTGAACTAAGCAACTATTGAACAAGCTAAGGCTTGATCTCAGAACTCGTGACCTAAGCACTATTGAACGCTGGATGCGATGGTTGGCTCTTTCGTCCCAGCGGCCATCCTGATCTCCGCCAGCAACTCGTCGCGACTAAAGCTTCCTTTCTGAATTATCCGCGCGGTGCCGATGTCGAGGGCGCGGCGTTCTTCATGCGACAGGTCGCGTGCGGTTAACAGGATGACTGGTATGTTGCGCCAATCTGGATTCAGACTCATCCGGTGCACAACCTCGAAGCCGTCCATCTCCGGCAGCATGAGATCCAGAATGATCGCGTCGGGTCGCTGCTTCGCGATCTCTTCTAAAGCCTCGCGGCCGTTGGTCGCCGTCTGTATCTCGTAATCGCTGCCTTCCATCATCGCGACCACAAGATCCAGCGCATCAGGATCATCGTCAACCACGAGCACGGATTTCTGGGACCGTGACTTCGCCCGCCCTAACATTGCGATCAGCGCGGACCGCTCGACGGGCTTACGCAAAAAGATTCTCGCTCCTGCGCCCAGAGTGCGGCCTTCGGCGCCGGCATCGGCTGAGAGGGCCACCACAGTGCCTTCCCGGTGACAATTCGCAATCCGCTCGACTATTCGGGCGTCACCATCGAACGCGTCGAGATCGATGGTGATGACCGCCGGCTTCGCCTTGGCGACGATTTCAAGGCCGCGCGAAAGATCATCGGTTGCGGCGACCGAGTAGCCCGCTTCGGTGAGATACTTCTTAGTCAGATACAGCGAAGCTGGATCGGTGTCGATCACAAGCGCCGTCCGCTCCGGATCGGTCAGCGGAATTTCAGTTTCGCTCGCCGGCGCGATGCGGCCTTCGATCTCGAGGGGCAGACTCACCGCAAAGGTCGAACCCTCACCCTCGCGGCTCGACACGCTTATCTCGCCGCCGAGCATCTCCGCCAAACGTCTGGTAATCGAAAGGCCGAGCCCCGTCCCGGTCCTCGAGCCCCTTCCGGTATTCGCGACCTGCCGAAACTCTTCAAAGATTCTTTCGATATCCGATTCGGCGATGCCGATGCCGGTGTCACTGACGGCAATTCGAATGCGATCGGACGCGGATCGCTCAGCTAAAACTTTTACTTCGCCTTCCCGGGTGAACTTGATCGCGTTCGAGAGCAGGTTGATGAGGATTTGCTGAAGCTTGGTTCGATCGGTGCGCATCGCTGGCAGTCCGTCTTCAATATGGACGCTGAGCTTTATGGGGCGAACTTCTTTCAGCGGCTCGACGACGGCAATCGCGCGCTCGATCAAGTCGCGCACGTCCGCGGGCTCCGAGTAGATATCCATACGCCCTGCTTCGATCTTCGACAGATCGAGAACGTTGTTTATCAACTCGAGCAGATCGCGCGCGTTGCGAGATACCCGTTCGAGACTACGGCGATGGCGCTCGTTCATTTGCAGCGAACGATCGTCAAGCAGCAGCGAAGTGAATCCGATGATCGCGTTCATCGGAGTGCGAAGCTCGTGGGACATGTTAGCCAGGAATCTCGCCTTGGTTTGGCCTTCGAGTGTAAGTCGGCGGTTCTGCTCCGTCAGCACACGATTGCGCTGGTCGAGTTCTGCGCGCGCGGCATCGCTTGCCTCCGCACGGCCGCGGAGCTTGAGTACGCTGTCTTCGAGTCGCGCCGACAGCGACTCGAACTGCTCGACCACTTCCTGAAGCTGCACGTGTGACTCGGTCAGGTTCACGTTGTCTTGTTCCAGTTCGACCAGGCGAGATTTCAGACTGGCACTTTCCGCTTCCAGCTGAGTGCGGGTGTGAATGAGCAGCGCGTTTTTCTGCTCGAGTTCCACCAGTCGCCCGCTAACGAGTGCGCGAGCTTCCTCGAGTTGTCTGCTCAAGTCCGCGTGCTCTCGCTCGAGTTCAGCAGTGCGATTTTCAGCGCGGGCCCGGGCCTGAGCGAGCTCGGCGTTCAAGCTCAGCAGCCGAGCGTTGTCTTCGCTGATGCGGGTCCCGCCGCCTTGCAACCGGACGATCTCCGCGTTCAGGCGTTCGGTTTCTGCGACGAGCTGTTCGTTTTCACCTGCGATTCTTCCGTTTTCGATCTGCGAGCGCTCGGTCTCATCGATCATCCCGCTTATTCGTTCTTCAAGCACGAGGTTCGCTTGCTCCCATCGAGCCCGTGAGTCCTCGGCCATACGAAGCGAACGCTCGAGATCATTCACGCTGTCGGCGATCGAAGCCCTTTCGCCACGCAGCATCACGTTAGTGACTTCAAGCGCCGAGTTGCGCTCTTGTAGCGCGGTCAGGTGGGCCCTCAGCAGTTCGACCTGCTGGGTGCGCTCCGCGATGTCGTCCAGCAGTTTCTCGCGCGTCTGGCTGAGCTCGCCAAGGTTCGCTTCAAAAGCACCGAAGCGGCTTTTGAGCTGTGCGTTCTCTTCCTCTAACCGCCGGCGCTCGGCTTCAACTTCATAAGCCATAGCGGAGGCCTCGTGCCCGCTTTGCTGATGAGCCTCGACGAGCATGTCGACGCGCGCTTGAAGCTCTCGATTCAGTTTCTCGAGGTGGCTCACATTCCTGAGGGCGGGCTCGCGCTCGACTTGAAGCTGCGCGACTTGACGGGTGAGCTGAGCGACCGCGTCTTCGAGCTCGCTCTCGCGCGGCGTCGGGGATTGCTCCGCCGACGGCGAAGATCCATTCTCTTTTTCGATCCTGGCGAGCAGGGCCGCACAGCGAGATTGAAGCTCGGCGACCCGAATCGCAGCTACCGCGGCAGGCGCGAGGTCTTCGATCATCCGCAATTCTTGCTGCCGGAACTTTCGCTGGTTGAAGACTCCGATCAATCCCACTGTGCCGGATACGCTCCGCAGAGGATAAAGCGCGTAAGAATCGGAACTAAGATTCTGGCTGCTGCGCTGGAGACCAAACAGTTTGTCGCCGGCGCCCTGCGAGTCGTTAAAGTCAGCAATGCCACCACGAGTTATCAACGGCGCGTTCAAGACTGAGAGCGGTATTCGCGGATACTCGCGATCGACCACCGCGCCGCTTGCGGCTATCAGGTGCATGCACATCTGTCTGTTTGAGCACGCATCGGCTAGCGGGCAGTGATCGCAGATATCGCCGCGCTTGACGACCCAGATCTTGCACGTAGGCGCACCGACGTCAGCCGCGAGCTGATCGGCAATCAAACCGAGCGCGTGACTCAGGCTGGAGCCACGTCCCACCTCGTCGAAAATCTGGCTTATTCTGTTTTCCCTGGATGTAGGCATTGAGAACTTATAGGCGTACAGCTTCTGGGGGCTGACTACAGATCGTTCTACGGTTGGGAGCAAAGACAGCCTTGCCTGATTGACTCGCAGGCCACAGCAGGCAGGCTGCCTGCGCTCCCGTTTCAGGGTGATTCTAGTCTGTCGGCATGTAGACGTCAATTATTCATTACATATCCAGCACCGAAGGGGTAATTACGACCGGGACTTTGTCCGAGGGCCAGCTCCTTACTTCAAAACGCAACGGTCGACTCCGCACCTTCCGTCAGGAGTCGCATGTCTATAGAAAGCGCGTTGTTTGCCCACGCGCACCCCGGCGGGTGCCATGTATTAGCGCGCCTTCATGCAGGTTACCTCTTAATCACACCCCGCTACGACGCCGGAGACTTCGCTGCTATTGCCCCTCGTCCTCGCGAGTGTATAATCGACGCAAGCGTCGAGGTCACGCTCGGGTTCAAGCAGATGGTTGGAAAGACCATACTCCATTACCGCATATTGAAAGAGATTGGAAGGGGCGGCATGGGCGTGGTCTATAAAGCGGAGGACACAAAGCTTCACCGCACCGTCGCGGTAAAGGCCCTTTCCGCGGAGCTGGTGGGCGATGACAAAGCGCGCACGCGATTCTTGCGCGAGGCGCGCGCCGCATCAGCAATCGATCACCCAAACATCTGTACAGTCTACGAAGTCAACGAAGCCGAGGACGTGCTCTTCTTCGTGATGCAATACATCGACGGCAAGACCCTCAAGAAGTTCATAGGCGGGCGCCCGCTGCCGCTCGATCAATCGCTCGAGTTTTCCCTCGAGATCACCGACGCGCTCGCCGAGGCACATCGCCGAAACGTCATTCACCGCGACATCAAATCCTCGAACATCATGCTCAACGAGCGAAACCAACTGAAGATTCTCGACTTCGGGTTGGCAAAGCTCATCAAGCCCTCGACCGGCAGCTCGGACTCTCATCATACCGCTGAACTGACTGCTCTCGGCTCGCCCTTCGGCACTGCGAGCTACATGTCGCCTGAACAAGCCCGCGGCGAACGCGCCGATGCACGCTCCGACATATTTTCGCTCGGAGTTGTGATGTACGAGATGATCACCGGCCGCCTGCCCTTCAAAGGCCGGACCTCGGTTGACGTGATGCACGCAGTGATGCACGACGATCCTGCGCCACTTGGCGAGGGCGCTCCATCCCGGCTTCAGCAGATCATCTCGAAAGCGCTGGCTAAGGGTGAAACGGCGCGATACCAATCCACCGAGGTGCTGCTCGAAGATCTGCGCGGGCTGGTTCGCAGTCACTACGCACAAAGCGGGGTCGTGCCCGCGGACAAGGCGGCATCGCTGCGCGCGTCGAAGCAGCAGCAAAAGCCGGGCGGGCTCCTCAAGAGCATCTCGTCGTGGGCTACCAGGACCTTCACCGGAACGCCGTCGAAGGATGAATCCGACTCCGGCGGGTCCTCCGCCACCCCGGACGTGACGCCTTCGAGGTGGCATTCGCGTGACAAGAAGGCGATCGCGATACTTCCTTTCAAGAACCGGTCGGGAGCGGCGGAGAACGAGTTCTATGGTTTCAGTCTCGCCGACAGCGTGATCACCGAACTCGCCCAGCTTCACGATCTGGTAGTGCGCCCTTCGTCCTATGTTGCCCAGTATCAAAACAAGGACGTGGACCCACGGGCGGTAGGCGCGCAGTTGTCGGTAGATGCGGTGTTGATCGGCGGATACTTGAAGTCCGGTGATCGTTTCCGATTGACGCCGCAATTGGTGGACACCGCTTCGGGCGAAATCGTCTGGAGCGAAAAGATCGACGTTGAGTCGAAAGACATCATCACCGTGCAGGACACGATCTCGCGCCAGATCGTCGACGGGCTCCGGGTGAAGACAAGCACCAAGGAGCAGGAACGACTGGTCAAGACGCCAACCGACAGCGCCGAAGCATACGAATCTTATTTGAAGGCGCGGACGCTGCTCTATAAGTTCATCACTCAGACGCTCGAAGTTACGGATCTCGAGGCGGCAATCGATTTGTTCAGCGACGCGGTCGACCGAGATCCAAATTTCGCGCTTGCCCACAGCGGGCTGGGGGTGTGCGAGGTCAACTACGTTCTGAAGGGCATGGGCGGCCTCGAGCATTTCCACAAGGCCAAGGGGTGCTTCGACCGAGCGCTCGAGCTGGACAAAAACCTCATAGAGCCAAGAGTTCGAATGATCTACATCGACTTGATCGCGGGACGATCGGAGGAAGCGCGCCAACAGATTCGGCGGCTTGTGCGGCGCGCACCCAACGAGCCTTCGGTTCACTCGGTTGCGGCCTACGTTTATCGCGTGTCGGGCCAGTACGAGCGCGCGCTCGCGGCTTGGGACCGGCTGCTCAAGATTTCGCCCACCGACATCGTGTATGCCAGCTCGAACCGCGCGCGGATTTTCATCTATCAGCGAGACTACGACAAGGCGGAGTCCGAGCTCGCAAAGGGATTGGCGTTCGAGCCGAATCACCCGTTGTTGCGAACTTACGCGGCGGTGGTTGATTACTATCGCGGGCAGATCGAGAAGGCCACGATGGTGATGGAAGACATTCTGGCGAAGAACCCCGAACTGCACTCGCAAAAGATTTTTCTGGCCTATTGCTATCTCGCGCGAGGGGAGCGAGGCCGGGCGTTCGAGTTGATCGACGATCGAGTATTGGAGATCGCCCGCGCCGATCAAGACGTCGCGTTTCGGCTGGCGACCTGTTATGCGCTGGCCGGCATGACTAACCAAGCGATCGAGTGGCTCGAGTGTTCGATCTCGATGGGGAATGAGAATTACCCGTGGATTTCCGGGAGCCCAAATTGGGAAGGACTGCGTGATGAACCGAGGTTCAGGGAGATTCTCGAAGATCTCAAGGTGAGATGGGAAAAGCTTTCCGAGCCCGGCGACTGACGAACTGATCACGGGGTATGATTTGGTACATGGCAATTTAGCCGGATTCTTCGGACCGGCTCTCCGGGTTTAGTTGTAGACCAGGCGCGAAATGTCAGCAATCAACTTGTGCGCGATTTTCTCATCCTCGATCCCGCGCTCCAGCACTACAAGCACATAAGGCTTTCGGCCGCCCGGCGGGTAAACAATCGCTGCGTCGTGATTGACCCTGGTTATCGATCCTGTCTTGTGTGAAACGCGCGCGTCTCGCGGCAGGCCAGCGGGAATGCCTTCGTTGAACCTCTGATCCTGCATCACCTTGATCATCTCATTCGAAGCTTTCGCCGAGACCGCGCGGTGTTCCGCTATCCGGCGCATGATGATCATCAAATCGCGCGCGGTAGTCGTGTTGTTCAAACCTTGTTGGAACGCCTTGCCGTCCTCGACTCCTCGCAGCACGCGAATGTTCTTTGCCCCGATCGTGTTCATCAAATCCATCACTCGATCCGGGGTGACGCGTTCGATCAACAGGTTGGCTGCCAGGTTGCTGCTGACGGTTATCATCAAGCGGATGAGCTCGCGAATCGTCTCGGTCTGACCGACTCGTGTGTACAGCGATTGCTCGGAATCGCTCTCTGGAGTGAGAGAATAGTGACTGCCGTCGACGATGCTGGCGAAGTCGTTCTTTATCGGTATGCGCCGATTGAGTTTGAGCTTGCCGGCCGCCGCCTGGCGAAAGATCTCCATCATCACCGGCACTTTCATCGTGCTCGCAGCGTGAAAGGAGACATCCGGATTGATCAACAACTCCGTGCCGCTCCCGAGATCATAGTAAGCGACACCCACGGTTTCGGCTCCGCTCGCGCGCACCAGGTCGTCGATCTTTTTTTCCAGATTCCCTGGGAGCGCAGGCAGCCCTGCCTGCCTCTTCGCTGTTAACCTGAGGCAGCATGCGCGGATGCCTGCGCTCGCTCGCGACGCGGGCTCCGGGTCGTTGGGCGACACAGCCGCAACCGAATGCGCGCCTGGAAAACAAATCGAACAACTCACAAAGATCCAGATCAACAAAAAGTACGTGAGAAGGCAAGGACCGTGGACGACAAGTTGGTCAGGCGTTTGGTGGCTTCGCATCGTTTCACGAGCTCTTGACCGCGCGGGCCATCAGCCCAAGCCCGGCAGCGAACATCGTGAGCATCAGGATGACGTTGAACAGAGTAGTTTGGCGGAAATAGATTTCGAGGTTCGAGAGGATGCCTACAAAGATGATAACCGCGCCACCACCGGTCAGCACCCAGCCGGGAATTGACTTGCCGTCGAAGAACAAAAGCCCGAGACCGATCACCAACGGAATAAGGGTGAGCCCAAAAGTATTTGTTCCCCACCAATGCCAATAAGCGCTGGTCACCTGAACCTGGTTCATTATCAAATAGCCGCCGGCGATGGCCAGCGCGAGTCCGAAGATAAATATCCCGACTCCACCGGGGCTCCCGCCCGGACCTTGAAACTTTCGCGCGGTATTGCTGGATTCGGGTTCTGCGGCTGCCACGGTTCCAAGATTACCATCGCCGATAATGACCGTCAAAGAATCGTAAGATACCCAATCTAAATACCAACTGTTCCGAATGCACATCTAAAGAAACCACGACAAAGACCCC
>CAZOOE010000002.1:0-47594 GCA_964581275.1 uncultured Clostridia bacterium | reverse complement strand
GTCCAATCGGCCGCGCGAAGTTGGAAGAACCTCCCGCCGGCGAAGCCTGCAATCAGCCCGCCTGCCAACACCAGTGGGACCGTCCATGTTGGGACCGTTCGGGCCACGAAGCGGGGAATCCTGACGCGTAACGGCAGATACGCGGCGATCAGAACCGGCGCCAGGAAGCCCATCAACAGGATGTTGCGGAAAGCCATCCAGGAGGGTCCGCGAAAAGACGCCAAGGCGGGCAAAGGATCGCTAAGAGAACTTGGCGATCTTTGCGCGCCTTGGCGTCTTTGCGCGATTGCTCTGACTCTCGCGATTGATCCTTACTCTACGGATGCCGCAAGCTGAGGTCGCCCGACACCGATGACATCTTCAGTCGCCGCGACCCGTCGCCAAGCTTTGCGCGAGCCGAGTTCCGCGAGCCATAACGTTCCGACTTAACCTCGATCGCGAAGTCAGTCTTGATCGAACCGCTAAAGCTCGACATATCTACATCCGCATCAAGGCTATTTGGGAGCATTACGCTTACGTCGCCGCTAACCGATGAGAACTTCATGTCGTCGGAGCCATCAAGCCGGTTTATTTCGACCTTGACGTCACCGCTCACCGCCGAGGCGCTCACGGATCCCGATACGTCGGTAATGTGAACGTCGCCGCTAACCGCCGAAGCGTGCAGCTTGCCGGTCACTCCGGTCACCTTAACATCCCCACTCGCTGAAGAAATCTGATCGAACTCGTAGTTCACCGACCGAGGCACCTGCACTTCGAAGCGAACGCTTGCATCGCAGTTGCAGTGTTTTGGATATCGTACTCCGACATCTACGTTGGCGGTGCCGCTGCGGTCTTCGATCTCAATCTGGTCGCGGTCGCGCCCTTTCTTTATGCCCCTGACCACGACCGAATCACCGTCGTAGCCGGTCACGATCACATCGCCTGAAATATTGCTGATTCGAATCTGGCCGCCTGCGCCGATCCGATAGGCTTTCTGAAAGTCCTGTGCGGAAGCGGTAGCAGCCAGCGCAAATCCGACCAGCGCGGTCGCAAGGGAAAATCGTATTAGTTTTTTGTTCATAGTTGGTGAACTCCTCCCGAACCTTTTCACTACTGTTACGCCAGTGAGTGGCAGGACAGTTCGAAAGGTTTCAGCGATGTCAGGGCAACTCGAGCGCGCCGGTTTCTGCGAGTATGGCGCAGAGGTTGACTCGGGCCTGAGGGAGGTAACACAATGGTTCTTCGGGCCGATCTGCGAGAGTGGCGATTGCTCGAGACCCCGGATATCGTCATTCATAACAACCAGGTGCTTCTGAGGAATTGGACCCACGCCACCGGAGGTATAACCGGGTACGACTTCGCGCTGGCTGAGAAGATTGAGGATTTGATAGGAACCGATGCGAGTTCCTTCAGGCGGGAAGTTTGTAACCTCAGGCGACTGGTCCAACGGCAGCGTTTTCTGTCGTCACAAGCCTCCGCTTGAAGACTGTGCTACAAACTTAATCTGGAGGGACAATGGCACTCATAGCCGAAGACGACCGGGAGACGATACGAACACACTTTGACGAAAGCCTGAGCGGCGATGTCGAGATCGTTATGTTCACCGAGCGCGAATCGCCGATCATCATTCCGGGAAGGGAGCCTTGCGAGATGTGCGGTCAGACCGAGGAACTTCTCGAGGAAGTTGCTTCGCTTTCAGCGAAATTGAAGCTGACCGTGCACGACATCTCCAGCGCGAAAGAGGAGGCTTTGGCGCTTGGCATCGACCGTGTGCCGGCCTTTATCTTCAAAGGAGCATCGCGTGGCCGTGTGCGGTTCTTCGGCATACCATCGGGTTATGAGTTCTCCGCTCTGATCGCCGATCTGGTTGATGCCTCCACTGGTAGCACCGATCTTTCGGAGGAGACGCGAGAGTTCCTGAGCGCGCTCACCAGGGATGTGCACATCAAGGTCTTCACGACACCCACCTGACCCTACTGCCCGGCAGCGGCCAGGTTGGCCCACCAAATGGCGGTTGAGAGCGAACAGGTAACGGCTGATGTTATCGAAGCAATGGAGTTTCCAGATCTCTCGCGCCGATACGCTGTGAGGGGCGTGCCCAAGATCGTGATCAATGAGACAACCGAGTTCGTCGGAGCGCTGCCTGAGGCTGAATTCCTGGCTCACGTCCGGGCGGCAGTGGGATCAAACGGCAAGGACACATCGATATAGCTTTAGAGTAACCCTTACAGAGCTCGCTTTTGGAGTGCGCCGCCCTCGTTCGTGAGCCTCGTTCGACATGCAATCGGCGGCGCTTTGCATTCGGCGGGGTGAGGCTGAAGCGAGCCTTCGAGTAACAATCCAAAGCGCCGCCGATGAGATGTAGCACAATCTGTGATAAATGGCGGCGCACTTCAAAGGCGAGCTCGCAAGGTTGAACTCCCGGCATTCATCAACTATCGTGATGGCCTCTCGCTCATAGAGAAAGGAATCCGTATGCACTTCGAATACACAGACAAAGTCAAAGCCCTCCAGAAGCGGCTTCTCGAATTCATGGACGAGTACGTGTATCCAAACGAGAAGGTCTTCCATCAACAGATCGATGACGGGGACAGGTGGCAACCGACTGCAATCATCGAGCAGCTCAAGCCGAAGGCCCGGGCCGCCGGTCTCTGGAATCTGTTCCTGCCCGAGAACCCTTACGGCGAGGGTCTGTCGAATCTCGAGTATGCGCCGTTGTGCGAGATCATGGGCCGCTCGCCGATGGCGCCAGAAGTGTTCAACTGCTCGGCGCCCGACACCGGAAACATGGAGGTCCTCGCCCGCTACGGCAGCGAAGAGCAGAGGGAGCGATGGTTAAAGCCGCTTCTCAACGGTGTGATTCGCTCGTGTTTTGCGATGACCGAACCGGCGGTCGCGTCGTCGGATGCGACCAACATTCAATCGAGCATCGTTCGTGACGGCGACGACTACGTAATCAACGGACACAAGTGGTGGAGCTCAGGCGCCGGCGATCCCCGCTGCAAGATCTCGATTTTCATGGGCAAGACCGATCCCTCGGCGCCGCTTCACAAGCAGCAGTCGATGATCCTCGTTCCCACGGACACGCCGGGCGTGAAGATCAAGCGCATGCTCACAGTGTTCGGCTATGATCACGCGCCGCACGGGCACGCCGAAGTTGTCTATGAGAACGTCCGCGTCCCTGCTTCAAACATCCTGTTGGGTGAGGGTCGCGGATTCGAGATCGCTCAAGGTCGGCTTGGCCCGGGACGCATACATCATTGCATGAGGCTGGTTGGGTTAGCGGAGCGCGCACTCGAAACGATGTGCAAGCGCGTCCGCTCGCGGGTTGCGTTTGGAAAGCCGATCGCAGAGCAGGGAACGATTCGCGCCGACATTGCCAATTCGCGAATCGAGATCGAACAGTCACGGCTGCTCACCCTGAAGGCAGCTTATATGATGGACACCGTCGGCAACAAGGCCGCGCGCGCCGAGATTGCGATGATAAAAGTCATCGCGCCCAGTATGGCTTTGCGAATCATTGACCGCGCGATTCAGGCCTGCGGCGGCGGCGGCGTATCTCAGGAGTTCGAGCTCGCGGCGGCATGGGCCGGGGCTCGAACTTTGCGATTGGCCGACGGGCCGGATGAGGTTCATCGCGAGGCGGTCGCCAAGCTCGAGTTGAAGAAATACGAATAGACCACGGATGTCATGAAACTCAAAGACAAAGTCGTAGTGGTGACCGGTGGAGCCAACGGTATCGGGCGAGCGCTTTGCGAACGCTTTGCCGCGGAAGGAGCGCGCGGCGTTGTCGTCGCGGACCAGGACACCGTGGGCGCAGAAGCACTCGCAAAACGAATTGGGGGCCTCGCGATCAAAACCAACGTCGGGGTGGAAGCTGACATTGTCAACCTCATAGCGCGGGCGACCGAAGCTTATGGTGCGATCGATCTTTTCTGCTCTAACGCCGGCATCGGCACTCCAGGCGGCGCCGACGAGCCTAACGAGATGTGGCGGCAGATATGGGAAGTGAACGTTATGGCTCACATTTATGCTGCGCGTCATGTTTTGCCCGGCATGCTCGCGCGAGGCGAAGGGTACATCCTGGCGACAGCGTCTGCCGCAGGACTGCTGACTCAGATCGGCTCTGCTCCGTACTCGGTGACCAAGCACGCGGCGGTCGCGTTTGCGGAGTGGCTGTCCATAACTCACGGCGACGCCGGTATAAAGGTTTCGTGCTTGTGTCCTCAAGGTGTGAACACGGATCTGTTGAGACGGTCGGCGGGCGGGCCGGGCGAGTTTCTGCGAGCTAACGCCCTTGAGCCATCAGATGTCGCCGATGCCGTCGTGAAGGCAATAGACGAAGAGCGATTCCTGGTGTTGCCGCACCCAGAGGTAGCGGAATACTTCAGCCGCAAAGCCACCGACTACGATCGGTGGCTTCGCGGCATGAGAAGGCTTCAAGCGAGTTTTAGTACGCACAAGTCGAAAGCAGAGTAGCGACGAGTATGCGTCCCCGGAAGCTACTTCTTAGCAAAGACAAGCGATGTTTCCTGCTTTCCGCGCGGGCTTTCGGAGACGCGATGAACCTTGAGCGTCTTCCCGCCGTCTGCCAGCTCCCAATGCTCGGTGCTGGTTATGGTGATGTCGTTGCCTTGAACGTTCGCCTTGGTCACCGAGTTCAACTCCAGGATCTTGCCATCGCCCTGCCACTTCGCCGTTAGCGTAGCTTTTCCCGGCATCCGTCCGGTAACGTCCATGGTGGTTTCGCTGCCGTCGAGGTTGTAGGTTCTCTTTTGGGGCGGTCTCGGCTGATCGCCGCCCGAATAGCTCGCTTCCACGGTGAAGGTTTTTGCATCCTGGGTGACAACCCACGTCTGGTCCATGCTGGCCATAGGGCCCTGCAGACCTTCGCTCTTGCTCTTGTCCAGCGACCACGTGCCGCCGAAATTAGTGCCCGCAGCGCTTACCGACCAAAAGCCAACCATCAATACGCAACAGAAACTCAGAAATACTAGAGACCTCTTCATATTCAACTCTCTCCTTAGGCTGCAATGGGAATTGTTCGCGGAGACTTACAACTGACTGCTGATAGAACCTGATGAAATTTCCGCTGTGGACCAAGACGTCGCAGAGTGCTACCTGGTTACGACTAAATGACCGAACAGAGTGTTTCCTGAAGCCGTTTTTTGCGAATCAATCGGCCTGGGTTGCGATGAAATTCCAAAGCCTTCCTGGCTCAAAATAGATTCGACGTACCTAGTGTGCTAACACTACGGACGTTTCCACGCCAGCATCATACCGTCGCGTACGGTCAGGCAGACATTCTCAACCCGCGGATCAGATTGAACCAACCTATCGAACGCCACGATTGCGTGATCATCGTCACTGTGAGGGTCAAGCACCCTGCCGCTCCATAGAACATTGTCGGCGACGATAAGTCCGCCCGGCCTCACCAGAGGAAAACACGCCTCATAGTAGTTTGAGTAATTCGTTTTGTCCGCATCGATGAAGACCATGTCGATTGGGCCCTTGAGCGTTCTTATCGTATCGAGCGCCGGTCCCATTCGAATCTCGATTTTGTGTCGGTCGGGGCTCTCGCTGAAGTAGCGTCGCGCAACGGCCTCGGCCTTCGGATCGACGTCGCAGGTGATCAGGTGTCCGTCATCGGGAAGCCCTTCGGCCATCATCAGCGCGCTGTAGCCGGTGAACATGCCGATCTCAAGGATTCGCCGCGCGCCGGTCAGCCGAACCAGCATTTTCAGAAACCTTCCTTCGATGCGCCCGACCTGCATCTGCGGCGACCGCATTTCCGCATAGGTCTCGTCGCGCAGCCGGCGAAACAGATCTGATTCAGGTTTGGTGTGATCGTAAGCGAATTGCTCGACTGCTTGCTCGATGAAACTGTCCATCTGTGATCTCCTCAAAAAATGTCCGACAAACTTCGGTTTGTCGTTGACTCACAAGCGCTCACATCCGGGCCTCGACAAACTGAAGTTGTCGGACATCGCGCGATTTCATCGCTTTAGGCCGTCACTGCCCTGCCTTCTCTTTCATGTCCGCCGTCGCCTTGTATTTCTCCTTCTCCTTGTCCTTCTGGAGGTACGGTATCCCCTTCTCCATCCACTCCGGTTTTGTGGCCCCTTTCAAAAAGTAATCGAAGAACTGCTGCAACCGCATCGTGTAGTCCTTCTGATTCTGCCGCTTGCGCAAACCGTGAGGCTCACCGTTGTAGCTGAACAGGTAAACTTCTTTCCCAAGGCGCCGCAACGCCAGATAGTATTCAATGCCTTGATACCACGGCACGGCGTCGTCCGCGTCGTTGTGAATCATCAGCAACGGAGTTTGAATCCGGTCAGCTCTAAACACTGGAGAGTTCTCGAGGTAAAGCATCGGCGCCTCCCACAAGTTTCCACCGATGCGGCTCTGGGTGTGTTCGTACTGAAACTGCCGCGGCAGCCCGGTGCCCCACCGGATTCCGCTGTATGCACTGGTCATGTTGGCCACCGGTGCTCCGGCTGAGGCCGCTTTGAAACGAGTCGTCTGGGTGATCATATACGCGATCTGATAGCCGCCCCAACTGTGTCCCTGGATGCCGATCGCCTTTTCGTCCACGTAGCCCTTGTCGACAACCGATTGAATCGCCGGGAGCACGCACTTCAGCGCGCTCTGTCCAGGATGGCCAATCGTGTATACGATGTCCGGCTCGAGTATTAGATACCCGTTGCTGGCATAGAACGAGGGGTTGATGCTGTGACCGGGACGCGGATCGACAAAGCGATGCACGTTCTCGGACAAAGTCTCGTAGATGTACACGATCATTGGGTACTTCTTGCTCGGGTCGAAGTTCTCAGGCTTGATCAGCATCGCCGAAAGCGGGACGCCGTCGGAGTTCTTGAATCTCACCAGCTCCGAATTGCCCCACAACAACTGGGCCTTTTGCGGATTCGCGTTGCTGACTTTCTTGAGGTCCTTGAAAGCAGACGACGTGACCAGTAAATCCGGAAACTCACTGAAGGTTGACGCGGCGAGCAAGTATACATCAGCGTCTTTTGCCTTCGACGGCGCATTAAAACTCTTCGCCGCCATGATCAACTTCTCAGGCATTCCGCCATCGACCCTATCTCGATAGAAGCCGGATTCTCGAGTCCATTCGTTCTCGGCCCTCAACAATAACGGCTTTGACGGATCGATGCCTTTCTCTTGCGGATCGAGCCTCGAGTAGCGGAACTGGATCTTCTCTTTTCGACCGACTCCATCGGTGAGGTTTTTCGCGTTGGAGCCGTCGGGCGCAATTTGCCAGATGTCATATTGGTCATAGAGGAGCACGTACTTGTCATCGGATGTCCAGCCCGCGCTGCCGTAGGCCGGGGGAGTACTGGGCGAGTCGTGGTCCTCGCGCCAGAAACTCACTCGCAGGTTACGAGTCAGGTTGACGACCCTGGAGTCAGGAATAGAAAGCGTGTTCCAGTCCTTGCCGTCGTAGAACAGCGCAAATCGCCCTCCCGGCGACCAGGTAAATCCCCTCGCGTGCTTTTTCATAATGGGCTTACGGCTGCCATCGCTGGTGTTGACGAGTGACACGTCCGCCGAGTTCGCCTCGTCGTCGTATCCGACCAGAATTCGGTACGGCCGATCATCGGAGCCCATGGCCCATCGCCCGTCACTCGACGGACTGACTCCCTGCATGGTCTCATCGCCCAACTGAGCGTACTTCTTGTCTGCGATGTGAAACACGGCGCGATAAGAACGATTTCTGTCTTGTTCAGCGCGGACCTTTTGCATCGGCTGGATGTAGTCGTCCTTCCAGTGCCACAAATCAACCGAGACCTTGTTGTCATCGGATGTCCCCGAATCTTCACTTTCATCCTTTTCCAATTCCGAGGGCGGCGCAACACCGAAGAAGATCTTGCTTCCATCGATAGAGAAGTTGATCGCGCCCTTGTCGCTGATGACATAACCCCGTCTGAAGTTCGGAGTCGAGGTTGAAACAAGCTCGGTTGCCGCGCCGGTCTTTCGGTCCCAACGATACAGCTTGTATCGAGGCTGAGCAGACGCGGCATCGTCACGGTCGCTTAGAAGCGCGAGTTGCGTTTGGCTCTCATCCCAGGTGAGCTTTGTGTATTTGCCTTTGCCTGTGAGCAACGCAACCGGCGCATCAGCCGAACCAGTCGCGGCGGCGTACGCCCCGTTGGCCTCTTCTTTCTTCGATGCCACCGCGAAGACCAGGCTCTTTGCATCCTTGCTCAGGGTGTAATCGAGCACATCGGCGAAAACGCGTTCGCTCTTGTCCGACGTGTTCCGGAGCACGAGGTCGGTGCCGTACTCTTTCTTCTTTGGGTCCCTTCGTCCTCTAGCCGCCGGAGGGGCGGGCGCGGCGTCGGCTCTGCGGTCTTCGGGTCTACTTTCTTCAACCGTCGCCTCGAGCGAGTAAGCAATAAAGCCGGCGCCATCCTCGGGAACCTGGAAGCTCTTCACTCGCTCAATGCGAGTGACCTCACCCGAGCTGAGATCCATAATACCCAACCCGGTCTTGGGCATCTCCTCCGGCTTCTTCTTTTCCTTCCTGGCTTTTTCAGTCTCAGCTTTCGTTGGCAGAGTCTGGAACACAGCGAAGCGACTGTCAGCGGTGAAAAACGGCCTGCCGGGGAAGGGTGCCTGACCAAATCCAGCGCCTGGACCGGGACCAGGTTCCGCCTCCTGCGACCGTTGTGGAGGGTTCACCGGCGCGGCGCCCCGCGGCGCGCGCCAATCGGTCCCCGTCGCGAGATTGCGCACGACCACCTCGCCGTCGCCATCCTGGGGCACCAGCGCATAGCCAACAAACTTTCCATCGCGTGATAGTGACTGCCCTTGAATCGCTCGCCAACTATCGTAGTCGCTATGGGTCAACGGACGCTTCGCCGCACCTTGCTGCGCGTAGCTTGAAGCGGAACCCAGAAGAGCAAGCAGGCAAAGTGTTGTCAGCTTTTTCCAGACCGCGATGCGGGTTGCGCGGCGCCATAGGATCCTATTCATGAGAGTCGCTCCTTGTGTCTGGAGACAATAATGCAGTTTGAATTTGCCGTCCAGCCGCTCAAGAGAGCACCAGGGTCTACAAACATTCCACCTCTAGCGAGGTGCCTGGCCGTTCGCACTGGCGGCTACCCAAACAGACCATCCCTTCCCCTTGACAATCTACAGGAACGACCCTATCATCCCCTCCTGTAGATGATCTAGGAGGCTTGTAATGGCTAAACCAACCGACCTGCTACAAGGCACGCTGGATATGCTCATACTGAAGACCCTGGCTCTGGGGGCTATGCACGGCTGGGGCATCTCGCAACGAATACAGCAGGTTTCCGAAGATGTTTTGGTGATCAACCAGGGTTCGCTTTACCCGGCGCTCTACCGACTGGAACAGCAGGGTCTCATCAAGTCCGAGTGGGGAAGCTCTGAGAACAACCGGCAGGCGAAGTTCTACGAGTTGACCCGAATGGGAAAGAAGCAACTTACCGAAGAGACCGAGAACTGGGCCAGGCTCTCGGCCGCCGTTGATCGTATTTTGCAAACTACGTAGGCGAAATTGAGAGAGGCTTGTGAGACGGGGCGGCCGCAGACGTCGCTCTTTCACCTTGTCGAAACTGTTTGCCGGAGGATGCGTCGATGTTCAGGAAACTATCAAGCTACGTGCGCGCTCTTCTTCATAAGGACAAGGACGAGCAGGACATGGATAGAGAACTGCGTTTCCACCTGGAGATGGAGATTGAAGGAAACGTCAGGCGCGGTATGAGCCTCCCGGAAGCACGTCGCGAGGCGTTGCTGAGATTTGGCGGGGTTGAAAAATTCAAGGAGGAATGCCGCGACGTTCGCGGCGCCCCTCTTGCTGAGTCGATCTTGCAGGACGTTCGTTACGGCGTACGGATCTTATTTCGCAATCCTGGATTCACCATCGTCGCCGTATTGACGCTGGGGCTTGGGATCGGAGCCAACACCGCGATCTTCAGCGTGATTTATGGCGTGTTGATGAAACCGCTGCCCTACAAAGATGGAAACCAGCTGGTCATAGTCCAACAACAAGCTCCGCTTGCTCACGTCCTCAACGTGCCGTTCTCAGTCAAAGAAGTGCAGGACTACCGCGAGCAGAACCAAACCCTCGACGCGGTAGTGGAGCATCACTCGATGAGCTTCACTCTTCTGGGCGGCAAGGAAGCGCAACGCGTCCAGACCGGAGTCGTGTCCGCGAACTTCTTCGATGTGCTTGGGGTGAAACCGCTCCTGGGAAGAACATTTGTGGCTGCCGATGAAGAACCTGGGTCCGATGCCGTTCTCGTACTGAGCTACGAGTACTGGCGGCAGAGCCATGGCGGCGATCCGGGCATCGTGGGCAGAGTTTTCCAGATGAACAACAGGCCGCACACGGTGGTCGGCGTTCTGCCGCCGATACCTCAGTACCCGGTCGAACAGGACGTGTACATGCCGACTACCCAGTGTCCGACACGCGCGTCCGAGCAGTTCAAGGCTGATCGAAACTCTCGAATGATGAGCGTGTTCGGCCGTCTGAAATCGGGCCTTCCGGTCACCCAGGCTCAGGCCGATTTGACAACGCTCGCCAGCAACTTGCAGAAACAGTATCCGGACTCATATCCGGCAAACAGAGGTTACGCCGCCAGCGTCATTTCGCTGCAAGAAGAGTTGACGCGCCGCGCCAAACCAACCTTTCTGATATTACTGGGAACCGCAGGGCTAGTATTATTGATTGCCTGCGCCAACGTTGCGAACCTTACTCTCGCGAGACTGATGCGCCGCGAACGCGAGATGGCCATTCGCTCGGCCCTGGGCGCCGGACGCGGACGACTCATTCGCCAGTTGCTGACGGAGAGCACGTTGTTGTCGCTAGGAGGCGGGGCGCTGGGCTTGCTGCTGGCCGCGGGAGGTTTGCAACTTCTCATAAGCTTCGCGGCCAGGTTTACGACACGGGCCGCTGAAATCAGAATCGACGGTCTGGTACTGCTGTTCACGCTGCTGATCTCCGTCGCAACCGGACTGGTATTCGGATTGATGCCTGCCTTCGCCTCCGATCAAAACTTGAGCGGCGCGCTCAAGGAAGGAAGCGGTAGATCGAGCGCCGGGCTGAAGAGACAGCGTGTGCGGAACTTTTTGATCGTCGCGCAGGTGGGCGTCTCGTTCGTTCTGTTGATCTGGGCCGGGCTGATGCTCAGAAGCCTGATAAAGCTGCAGCAGGTGAATCCTGGCTTTGATCCGGAGAGAGTGTTGGCGATGAGGATCAGTCCAAACTGGTCCAAATACAACGCACCGCAGGAAACCCGCTCGCTTCTGCTTCGGATACTCGACAGGGTCCGGTCCGAGCCCGGTGTGTTGCAGGCAGCGTTAGGCTCAACATTCCCGCTGAACCAGTTGGGAATCACGAACGGCCCTTTCAATCGGGGCTTTGAGATCGAAGGCCACCCGATCCCTCAAGGAGAGCTTGCGCCGCAGGGCGATTTGCGGACCGCAAGCACCGACTATTTCGAGACCGTTCGCCAGCCGCTCGTGCGGGGACGCACGTTCTCAGAGGGCGATAAGGACGAGGCACCTCTGGTAGCGGTCATCAATCAAGCAACCGCCCGTCACCGGTGGGGCGATGAAGATCCGATCGGCCGGCGCATTTCGTTGGACCGTGGTCAAACATGGCTGACCATAGTCGGTATAGTGGGTGACGTCAGACAGTACGGGTTGGATCGCGACCCAACTGATGAGATCTATGTCCCTGTCGCTCAGGCACAGTTCGGCAACAACTTGCTCGTTCGGACCGCTGCCGATCCGATGAGCATAGCGAAGCTGATGCGCGAAGATGTTTACGCGTTTGATCCGGATACGGCAGTTGATCGGGTTCAAACCCTCGAGCAGGTTCGCAGCGATGCGGTGGCCTCGCCTCGATTGACCGCCATTCTCCTGGCGATGTTCGCAGGACTCGCGCTCGTGATAACCGCGGCTGGAATCGCTGGTGTCATGGCGCTGTCTGTGAACCAACGAACTCACGAACTCGGCGTTCGGCTTGCTCTTGGCGCGACGCCCGGGAAAGTGCTCGGGATGGTAATGCGACAGGGTATGTCGTTCGTGGTGCTGGGCTTGTCGGTTGGTCTTGGTGGAGCGCTGCTCCTTGGACGGCTGATGTCGTCGTTGTTGTTTGCGGTGGAGGCGACCGATCCGATCACGTTCCTCTCAGTTGCGTTGGTGCTGATGGCAGTCGCCGCAGCAGCCTGCTTTGTTCCTGCGCGCCGCGTAACGTCGATCGATCCGATGCTGGCGCTGCGCAGCGAGTGAGATATGACAGACATCAATTCACTTGAGAAACTGAGGTAGACTATGAAAAGTTACTTTGAAAACCTGCGGAAGTCAGGAACGGGGTTCATCTTCATTGTCATTCTGATGAGCTCAAGCAGCATAGTCTTGAGTCAACAAAAGGAGCGGGAAGCTGTTCCGGTGCTCGAAGGCCTTGATCCGGTGATGCTGGTGCAGGGAAAGGAAGTCCAGGGCGAGCTGACAATCGCGATCACTCGCGGCAAATTTCAATATCTATTTGCGAGCGCGGAGAACAAGGCTACATTCGAGAAGGACCCGGCTCGCTATGAGATTCAGTTGGAGGGGGCTTGCGCCAGAATGGGCGCACCGGTCACTGGCAATCCCGACCTCTATACGGTTTACAAAGGCCGCATCTATATCTTCGGCACTGAGGGATGCAAGAAGAGATTCGATGCGTCCCCGACGAATTACCTCGAAACCGAGAACGGGCCCAAGCCTAAGCCGACGGCCACCACCGAAGCGGTGCACAAAGCGCTCGCGCTGATCGATAAAGCCGTGGCAGCCGTGGGCAGCGCCGCACGAATCGACGGCCTCGCCAGCTATCAGGAGAAGAGCAGCGTGCTGCAGACCAGACAAGAAGGTGATGTCGAGATCAGCACCAACGTGACCGTTGTTTTTCCGGACCGCATAAGAATGGATCAAACGATGCCGGACTGGAACAACCCGGCAGAGATTAGAAGGATGGCTCTCGTCATAACCTCAAGGGAGGTTTTCGGAATGATGGGCGGCGTCACGCGACAACTACCCAACAGCGCCAGGGCTAACCAGGAGAGGGAACTCAAACAACGAATCATCTCCATCCTACGCGCCCGAAAGAGCTCAGGATTTAATGCTACAGCCATCGGCACCGACAAGGTGGGTGAAACGCTAGTCGAACAGGTAGCAGTCGAAATTGATGGCAACAGCAAAGTTCTGGGCATCGATCCTTCTACGGGACGGATACTGAGTCAGTCATCCTGGCGGCGCGGACCGGAAGGTAACTTCGGACAATTCATCCAGGTCTTTTCCGACTTTCGCGCCGTCGACGGTTTGACTCTACCATTCAAGATCAACGCAACCTTTGACGGCAAGCCGTGGAAAGAACAATCACCAACCATCCAAGCGATCACCGTTAACGGAAAAGTTGATCCGGCTCTTTTTGAAAAGCCGCAGATCAGCAAGGCGCCTTAATCCGGGTTTTAAGGGCTGTACACATGATTCCGCCATGTCTTAAGCGAAACAGAGGGCTGCGAACCGCGTCGTTTGTGCTGCTCTCATTTTGCGGCCTGCCCGGAAGCGTGGTGCTCGCTCAATCCGCGGACTGGCCGCAATGGGGCGGACCGAACCGTAACTTCAAAGCTTCGGTCACCGGGCTGCCAACGTCGTGGCCGCCGACTGGCCCACGAAGGCTGTGGAGCCGGGAGTTGGGTGAAGGTTTCTCGGGGATCGCAGTTGAAGGTGGAAGGCTCTTCACGATGTATCGCAAGGGCGAGGAGGAGCTGGTGGTGGCTTTGGACCCGGCAACGGGCCGGACTCTCTGGGAATACAGCTACGATGCGCCGTTCTCAAAGGAATACGATATGTCGAACGGACCAGGTCCTCACGCCACTCCGCTGATAGCCGGTGATCTGGTTTTTACAGCAGGCGCGACCGGAAAGCTTCACTGCCTGGATAAGCGAACCGGCAAGCCTGTGTGGTCTCACGACCTCATCAAAGAATTCAACGGGACAGTGCGAGTGAACGGATACTCTTGCAGCCCGATAGCCTACAAGAACACTGTTGTGATGATGGTGGGTGGCCAGGGGCACGCACTGATCTCATTCAACCAGAAAGACGGGGCCGTGGCATGGAAGAGGCATGACTACAAGAATTCAACGTCCTCGCCGATCATCATAAATGTCGACGGACAGAATCAACTCGTGGCATTTATGTTTGGCGAGATCGTCGGTATTGATCCGGACAACGGCGACCTGTTGTGGAGTCATCCGCACGAGACCGAATTTGGTCTAAACACTAGTACTCCGGTCTGGGGCGATGACAATCTGCTGTTCGTGTCGTCCGGCTACAACGGCGGCAGCCGGGTGATCAAGCTGACCAGAAACGACGGCAAGACCAGTGTTGAAGAGCTCTGGTCCCACCGGCTAATGCGAGTGCATTTTGGCACGTGTATTCGCGTTGGCGACCTCGTCTACGGCTCAAGCGGAGACTTCGGACCCGCGCCTTTCACAGCGGTCAATGTTAAGACCGGCAAGATTGCCTGGCGGGATCGAAGATTCGGGCGCGCCAGCTTTCTGTTTGCCGACGGGCATTTCATCATTCTTGATGAAGATGGATTTCTAATGCTGGCGGCGCTCACTCCTGACGGAATCAAGATAGACTCCAAGGTTGAGTTGGTGCACAGTCTTTCATGGACGGGACCAACGTTAGCCGGTAAGACGCTTTATGTTCGCGATCGCAAGAACGTCATGGCGCTGGACTTGAAACCGATGTCGGACTGACGAAGTGACTCCGGTGCTCCCGCTACTTTGAATAGTGGTGGACGATAACCGAGATGGGCAGCCCGACGCAGATCATAATTATCAGCAAACCAGTTATCACTGTTGAGGGTGTATACAAGATCTTATTGTGGAAGGCGATGCGTAAGACAACCAAGTTCATGAAACCATAGACCACAACACCGTATAGCAACCCGCTTAGAATGAAGTACTGAAGCAAAAACGGAGCCCTGCGGCTCGCTACGTAATAGACCGCACACGCGACAAACGCGATTAGAAAGTGACAGGCGGTACCCAGCGCAGCGGTCCCTAAACCACCCTTGAAGGATTCGGGACCAAGCAGCCCGCTCGCGATCGACTGCAGCACCCAGAGCGGACTTCTTCCGCGCAAACCGCTATTGACGAACGCAGCCGAAATATCGAGGACGCCGGCTGCTAGACCGCCCCAGAGAATTGCGGATAACGCTTTTGACCCCTCCAACGAAAATGTCGTCGACTCCGCGCTCATAGAAGAGTGCTCCCCGTCGCGTGTGAGTGTTTACCCGGCAACCTACCGAGCTGATTCTGTTTCACGCGGCGGCAAGGTAGCTCCAATTCACCCAACGTTCAGTTGAGAGCGAATCATAGGTCGGGCGAGCAGTAACGTCGCGCACGTACGGACGGAAAACTGCAGGTTTGGCCGAAAATCAGAAAGGTGGTGAAGAGTTTGGTTTGCAGAAAGACCTCTTGCGTCTTTTGCGAGGATAGCCCACATGAAAAGTCGTCACGCAGCAAGCAGCTCTCATCGAAGCGGCTCTCCCCATTCTGTCTCTCTTCGCAACAGCGGTTTTAGCATCTTGCCGCCGGGGTTGCGAGGCATTGGCTCCGTTCGCATCGCCACATACTGAGGGATCTTGAAATCCGCAAGGTGCTTGCGCGCGAACGCAATCAGATCGACCAGATCGACGCTCTGGCCGGGACGCGGAACGATCACTGCTCCGACTTTTTCCCCCATCATTGCGTCGGGCACTCCCATGACTGCCACTTCAAATACGGCCGGGTGGGCCGCAAGCGCGTTCTCTACCTCCACGCAGTAAACGTTCTCGCCCCCGCGGCAGATCATGTCCTTCTTCCGGTCGACTATCTGCACGAAACCATCGTCATCCAAACGAGCCATGTCGCCAGTATGCAGCCACCCGTCCACAAAGGTTTCGGCAGTCGCTTCCGATTTGTTCCAGTAGCCCTTCACTACGTTTGGTCCGCGCACCAGCAACTCGCCCACCCCGGTCGATGAATCCGGCTCGAAGAGCTCCAGATCGACAACCGGCGCCGCGAAGCCGACGGATTCCGGACGCAAATGCGCGTACTCGTGAGGAAGAAAGGTTGCAACCGATGATGTCTCAGTCAACCCGAAGCCGTTCCCAACTCGAGCGTTCAGGAACGCGTCCATGATTCGCGCTACCAGCTCGGGTGCGATCGGCGCTCCGCCGTAGGTCACCCATCGGATGTTTGTCGCATCCACTTCATGGAAGTTCGGCTGGTTGATGGCAAGCCAATACACCGCAGGAACCGAAGTCAGCAGGTTAATGCGCTCATCCCGAATCGCCCGGAGGAATGCCTGCACCTCGAACGCCGGCATTATCACCAGCGCGTCACCGTTTTCACAGGTAGGCAGCAACTGACTGTTGCACCCGGTGACGTGGAACAGCGGAACGGATACCAAGTTGCGCACGCTGCCGTCATCCGGCAGCTTCACCACGCGCCGGCAGTTCTCGGTGTTTGACAGGAAGTTCTCGTGAGTGGTCATCGCACCCTTTGGGAAGCCGGTCGTTCCGCTAGTGTAGAAGATCGCGGCAACATCCACGTTGGTCAGGTCATCGACGACAAAAGGGGCACCATCAGGTAACAGCTGACCTGGCAAAAACGAAAACCGTGAACCGGAATCCGTAATGACATATTCGACTTCTGACTCGCTAAAACGCGTGTTCACCGGAACGGTAACGGCCCCCGCCATCTGCGTTCCGAAGAACGCGAGGCACCAATCAAGCCCGTTCGCCAATCGAATCGCAACTCGGTCGCCTCGATTGACACCGGTCTCCTTCAAGCCGCCTGCCACGCGTGCCGAGCGTTCCCAAAGCTGGCGGTAACTCACCCGCTCACCGCCAAGCTCGATAATGGCCTCATGATCCGGGGACTCATCAACAGTGGCCCGTAGCATCTCGACCAGCGAATTGGGTCGGTTGTCGTAATGAGCTATGCCGTGGGAGTCGCGTGTGATTCCCGAATAATCGAAGGGACGAATCATCAGTATGAACCTTGCCTCTCAAAGATCTTCCTCGGGTTGTAAACGAGCATGGTCTTGACCTGTTCGTCGGTGACGCCCCGCTCTCTTAACGCGGGGATCAAATCGTTGTGAATGTGAAGGTAATGCCACCTTGGCAGCATCACCGGAACGGCCGCTTCAGGCAGTGCATCCATGAAACACGATGCGTCCTGAGAGAGAACCATCTTGCCGGCATAGCTGAGCTCGCACAACTTCGCAACCGTTTTCACCCGATCCTCCAACGGAAGCCGCCCATCAAAGCCAAAACGGTCCATTCCCATGTTCCAGCCGTTACCGATAAAGCCTACCCTAAAATATTTATCCGTCGTGTCGCCGGAGTGACCGATGACTACGCGCGACAGATCGACGCCCTCTTCTTGAAAAATGCGCTGCTGCTCAAGTCCGCGCTCGGTGTGCGCGTGTGTGTGAGTGGATATCGGAACCCCGGTGCGCCGATGAGCCTGCGCGACCGCCCGAAGCACGCGCTCGACACCGGGGGTGATGCCCTGTACGTCGGTCGCGCACTTTAGAATGGCTGCCCTCACACCAGTATCGGCAATCCCTTCTTCGATGTCTCTGACGAACATATCAACCATCAACTCCTCGCCGCCAAGAGCCGTTCCCGGTCCCTGGTAGTGAAAGTAGAATGGAACGTCGTTGTAGGTATAGACGCCGGTTGCAACAATGATGTTGAGCTGCGTTTGGGCTGCGACTCGTTGTATTCGCGGAATGTAGCGCCCAAGCCCGATGACCGTAAGGTCGACGATCGAATCGACACCCCTCGACTTGAGTTCGCTCAATCGTGCGACCGCGTCGGCAACTCGCTTCTCTTCTTCTCCCCAAGGTCCAGGGAAGTTCTGCATGATTTCAGTCGACAGGACAAAGACGTGCTCGTGCATCAAAGTCACGCCGACCTGCGCAACATCGATCGGACCTTTAACGGTGTTTACAAATGCCATTTTTCTTAGAACCTCATTACCAGTTATTGGTGCGGCGCCATGCGCATCAATCTTGTTGTCCCGATCTTGGTGGATGCACCGTCTGGTGGTCACCGAGCATTTGACAGAGCCCACATAGTAATCCTCGTCCAGACTCGCTTCAAGCAAAACAAGGAGCTTGTCGCTTCCTCATCGAGCTTTGGATCGAGTCCTACGAACACCGCTCCGCGACAACACAGTCATCCTGACCGGGTCGCTTTCATTCATTATGATTCGCACGCTCGCCCGCAGTGGTCAGAGTACCGAATCAGGTACCTTAGTCTCGTGATGAAACGGTCTCGCACAAGTTTCTGAAAACAACAGACCCATTACCCAAGAGCCGTTGTTTTGCGACGATTCCAGCTTTCTGGCATCAGGGTTGCGCTGGATACCCTCACGGGAGGATCGTAGCTGTTTCCTCTTGGACCTGACTCGGCAGTTGGTTAGTGATGAACGATTATGATTAAGCGCCTAGAATTCGCGTCTCCAAAACACCGTGGTTTTCGCCGACTCGTTACCACGTTGCTCACGCTCAACCTTGTTTTCGCATTTCTGCCACCTGGTCGAACCCTGGCCGACCTGCCGTCCCCGATAAGCAAGCTGTCCGTGGCGTTGCAGCAAGCTCTAAACAGCAGCCAATCGTCGGTGTGGCAGGACACATCAAGGCAACGGGTTCGAACGCTTATCCAGACGAACGGCCCGGTCGCGGCTGGATTGACCACTGCAATCGCTCAAGCGGGCGGAACCGTAGTTCGCCAATTCGCTTCAATCAATGGCCTGCTCGCCGACTTGCCAAAGAACAGGCTTCTCTCCTTGGCGGCACGCGCCGACGTCGAGCGTATGTCGGCGGATCATCTAGCGCAGCAGAGCGCCAGCCATCTTGAGGTCGCAACCGGTGCCGACCGGGTGCGAACATCCGGCGGGCTCGATGGCAGCGGGGTCGGGATCGCGATCCTTGATTCCGGGATAATGGCCAGTCACAGTGAGTTCGGCGACCTGGCCAATCTGCTAGGCCTTTCGCGTGTTACCGCAAAGACGGACATTGCCTCGGGCAATGCCAATTTGGCTCAGTATCTGCTTCGGCTCGGCATTGTTTCTTCGCTCCTGGACTTGCTCGGCCTGGGCAACGGTGACGCATACGGCCACGGAACGCACGTGGCGGGGACTGCGGCCGGGCGCTCAAACGCCAGCAGCGCATCGCGCGGATATAATGGCATAGCACCGAACGCGAATCTCATTGATGTCCGAGTGCTCAACAGCTGCGGCGTCGGGCAGACAAGCGATGTGATCGCAGGCATCGATTGGGTAATCGCCAATCGCTCTCTTCGAAACATCAAGGTGATGAACCTGAGTTTGGGTGCGGCGTCGGCGGAATCTTATAGGACTGACCCCTTGTGCCGCGCGGTACGGAGAGCGGTTGCTTCAGGTATCACGGTGGTCGTTGCGGCGGGCAACTACGGTCAGACTGCTGCCGGGCTGGAACAATACGGCAGCATCACCTCGCCAGGCGATGACCCGTCGGTGATAACCGTCGGCGCGGCTAACACGCATCAAACAGACGCACGCGCTGACGAAACGATAACCTGCTTCAGCTCGCGGGGCCCGACGCGCGGCAACTGGCTTGATTCATCCAACGTGAAGCAGTATGACAACCTGCTAAAGCCCGATCTGGTGGCGCCGGGCAACCGGATCGTTGCCGCCGAATCGAGAAACTCCCGGCTGATCAATGAGTATCCTCAGTTACACAACAGCGGCTCCGCACTGAACGCGTTCATGCAGTTGAGCGGAACGTCTGTCGCCGCTCCAACAGTTGCCGGCGCTGCCGCTCTCCTATTGCAGAAGAACCCCGGCCTCACTCCTTCGTTGGTGAAAGCAATCCTGCAATACACCGCGGGGCAGACGGCCTCCGGCAACATCATCCAACAGGGGGCGGGGCTGTTGAACATTGACGGCGCTGTCCAGCTGGCCGGTGTCCTGCGCACTGATATTTCGACGGCAGCGGCTCGAGGGACGCTTCGAGTGGGGGACAATCTCCTTCGCGCGGGCGTGACTATGCTGAGTCCTCGGTCAACGATTGCCGGTCAGACTTTCGCCTGGGGCGGGTATATTTTCGCGGGCGGTTCGCACATCCTTGCAGGGCCGGATCTCTTCACGCATTACCAGGCAATATACAGTCCGGCAGTCGTGTGGGTACGCGGCCGAGTGACAATCAACGAAACGCCGATAACTAACGCCCAGCTCATTACGTCCGGGGTTGTCAGCGCCGATGTTGTTGCGGGCTCGTCCTCGGTGTTCATAAACGGCGTAGCACTCAGCAACAGCATTGCAGCAGGTCAGGGGATCACGCTGAGCGAAGGCATAACTCTTAGCGAGGGGGTCGTCCTTGGCGATGGAATCACGCTGAGCGAGGGCATAACGCTGAGCGAAGGGATTCCGTCAGCCGAAGGCATTACGTTGAGCGAAGGAATAACCCTCAGCGAGGGTATCACTCTGAGCGAGTCAGTCGATCTAGGCGAGCCTTGAGATCACCGTAGCCGGCGACGCGTGAACGTAGCATCGTGCAGCCGTTTGTCACCGCGTCACTGAATGAGAGACGCAAATGCGATTCATAGACATGTCGGATTATAACCGGAACGCCCGCGCCTATTGGTGGACTACCACCTCGATAGGCGCGCTGGCGTTTAGCTATGCAGTATTCGGAGTGCTGCGTCTCGATATCAACGGGCAGCTCGGCGTTGCCGCGCTGATGGCAGTCGTTTTCCTGGCGGGCCTGCGGCCGATAACCGTTCCAGGTACGAAGACTTCGATTACCCCTGGAGATATCTTTGTTTTTCTGACGGCACTTTTTTGGGGACCAGCGGCGGCTACGCTGGTAGCCGCCACCGACGCGCTTGCCGGGTCTTGCCGCACGTCACGTCGCTGGACAAGCCGATTGGGCGGGCCGGCTTTGATGTCCCTGGCGGCTCTGACATCCGCCAGCCTGTTTCAGTTGACGCTGTCTTGGCTTAGACACTCCGATATCTTGAACACACCCAGCCTGCTGGCGGCTTTGCTCCTGTTCTCCGCTGCCCACTTTGCGCTTAATTCGCTGCTCGCAGCGGCTCACCACGCGATCAAGCGGCACACCGGACTCTACGCGCTGTGGCAGGCAAACTATTCATGGACCAGCCTGACATATGCTGCGAGTGCGTCCGCAGCGGGGCTAATCTATTTGGCAGTCATTCAATATGGTTTCAGCTCATTGCTGGCTGCCGGACCTCTTGTCGCAGTCATATTCGCGACCTGTCACTTTTACTTCAAGCAATCCGACGAGCGTACCAAAGCGACCGAGCGGATCAGCCGGCTTCATCTGGCCACCGTTGAAGCGCTTGCAACAGCCATCGATGCGAAGGACGAAATCACGCACGATCACGTCTATCGCGTCCAAGTCTATGCTTGCGGGCTTGCGCGCCACTTTGGCCTGACCGAACTGGAGGTCGAGGCGCTCCAAGCGGGCGCGTTGCTGCATGACGTCGGAAAGATCGCCGTCCCCGATTACATACTGAACAAGCCAGGCAAGCTTACCGCCGCAGAGTTCGAGAAGATGAAGATTCACACCGTCGTCGGCGCCCAGATTCTCGAGCGGGTCAACTTTCCCTATCCTGTAGTCCCGATCGTTCGCCATCATCACGAGCGATGGGATGGGCGGGGTTACCCCGATGGACTCAGGGGCGAACAGATTCCACTGACTGCCAGAATTCTGACCGTGGTCGACTGCTTCGATGCCGTTCGCGAGGACCGCCAGTATCGCAAGGGCATGGGCCGCGACGAGGCCTGCGAGTTCCTGAGCGCCAACGCATCAACGCAGTTCGACCCAACCGTTGTCGAAGCCTTTCTGGCGAATCTGGTCACATACGAGAATGAGATAGCAACGCACAAAGCCAACCAGCAACCGCTGCTGACTCCGACGACCCAGGCTGGTCTATCCGAGAGCGCCATGAGAGCGGTTCCCGCCGCGGGACTCGCGCAGTCGGCGACTGAGCCTCCTGACTATGTCAAGCAAATTCACGCGGCGCACTCGGAGGTCGCGGCGCTTTACGAGATGGCGCAGACCTTCAGCGCAAGTCTTGATGTGCAAGACGTCGTCACTTTGACCGTCAACCGCATCGGCCGAATGATTCCGTTCACCACTTGCGCAGTGTACCTACGCCAACAGGATGATTCATCGGTTGCGGCCTATACCTTCGGTCGCAATGCCGAGCAGATTCGCGGGCGAAGCCTCGCCGCCGGACACGGGATTGCCGGCTGGGTCGTAATCAACGGCCGCCCGATGAGCAACACCGATCCCATGCTGGACCTAAACGAGTTTCTGGGTAATAACGAGACGGGGTATCGAACCGCTGCGGTGTTCCCTTTGACTGAACGGGGCGAAACGATTGGAGCTCTCGCGCTCTACACAAACGAGTTGGGGTCTTACACAAGTGACCATCTGCACCTGCTCGAATCGGTATCACGTCTCGCTTCTACCGCGCTTCAGCACGCAATGCTTCATGAACAAACAAAAGCAAGCGAGCAGACCGATGCGCTGACCGGATTGCCGAACGGGCGAGCGCTATACAAGCACTTCGATCAGCAGCTGGCGGCGGCGAATGAACACGGCAGATCGTTGACGGTTCTCTGCTTCAACGTCACCGCTCTGCGTGGCGTGAATGATTCCTACGGCTACCGGGCGGGAGATAGAATGCTGGCCGAAGTTGCCGGGCTGCTTCGCAAGACGGTCGGGGAAGCGGGAATGCTGGGCCGGATCGCAGGCAATGAATTTGTTTGCCTGTTTAAGAATTTCAGTCGCGATGAAGCCATCAATCTGGGCGAACAGGCGCAAGCTCGAATCGGCTCATTCCGTCTGGAGGTGAGGCCTGCGGAATATGCTTCAGTTGGAATTGGCTTTGGCGTGGCCGAATCCGCAATCGACGGTCAATCCATTGACGAATTGCTTCTTGCGGCGGCGCTCGCAACTCGCCAGAGCAAGGCCTCTTTTGTTACCGGCCAGCTTGTCTTGCCCCAACAAGTGAGCCCGGTTGCATATTCACAAAAAGGAAAGAGCGGTCAATTAGCCCTGGTCCGATAATCAGCCTGACGACGGCAGCGGCTGCTCGTTCTTCGGCAAGCTGGCGAACCCGACGCGCATCCGCAAAGGTGCTGCCTGTTCAAGATAGTCGATAGCCGGCCGATATGTTCAACGTTTCGCCAGTGATGTTCGCGCCCTCGTCAGACGCGAGGAACACTGCCATCGCAGCGATATCTTCCTCTTCAACCATGCGCTTTAGTGCGGTCGGCTCGACGTATTGACGCACCACGTCTTCATACGGAAGCTTCATCTCCGTCGCTCGATTCCGGATCACCCGCTCGATACGCGGGCCTCGCACCGGGCCCGGGGCAATCGCGTTTGCAGTGACGCCGTAGCGCCCACCCTCTTCTGCCAATGTCTGCGTTAGGCCAATCATGCCCCACTTCGACGCGCAATAAGGGCTGCGGTAAGCGTAGGCCTGAAGCCCCGCGATTGACGTTATATTGATGATGCATCCGCTTTGCTGCTCTATCAGATGGGGAAGCACGTGCTTCGCGCAAAGAAAGGCCCCGGTTAGGTTGACGGCAAATGTTCGATCCCAATCTTCACGGCTTACGTTGGGGACAAGCGCAGTCGGCCCGGCGATTCCAGCGTTGTTGACCAGAATATCGATCCGTCCGTACGCACCCAGCGCGGCCGCAACCATTCGCATGACATCCGCCTCATCGGCCACGTCGCCGAGTGCCGCAGTCACCCGGCCCCCGCTATCCCCAATCTCCTTTTCAACTGACTTGATCTTCTCTTCGGTTGGGCCCGCCACGACAACGCCCGCGCCCTCCCGAGCGAACCGCAGTGCGATAGCGCGGCCGATGCCGCCGCCTCCACCTGTTACGATCGCAACCTTGCCTTCGAGTTTCATTCGACGCTCCTCGTTCCGGTTTTCTTGCATGTAATTGCCATACCTGCCATTTCGCAGCGCCGCCAATAATAGCCCACTCGTGCATCGATGCGGTAGCTTCCAGGCCTCCAGTCTGGGAATTTTCTTGCGCGAGATCGGGTCTCATGTTCCAGGAGGCTCGGAATATTCAACTCGGTTGCCGACATCCATAAACTGAGGGCTTTAGGGCCCGAACCGTACTTGAGACGCAACACGTGAACGACAACACCTTTTGGGTGACGAGTGGTGACGAAATTTGTCTTTTGGTGAATCGCAGATTGTGTGAACGCGCGCGCGTATCCTACCAATGCACTCGCGCGCGGGTATGCCTAATGCGCAGCACGATGGACATTTGCGAGCGGGTTCGCCGGCGGCGATCGGACGGCAGAACGCCGTAAAGGCCCACAGCAACTGACAGGTAGAGAGAGGCATCAAACTTGCTGAAACGATGACAGCCGCAACCCGGCTAGGGATGACGCGGCTAGTGGTTGAGATGAGAGGGGAATTGATGAGTTGGCAATTGAACCAACCGAGAATCGAGAACGGACTGGAGAGTAAGGAACGGGCGCTGAAAGAGAGATTGAAAATGGTTAGCAACGGTCAAAAAAGAAAGCTGGTAGCCCTTGATCCTACAACCAAGAGCGCTGTTGCAGAGCAGTTCGAAGCAGGCCTTCGCAGTCGGGTTGTCGGCCAGGATCGAGCGGTTCGGGCAATCACGTCGCTGTATCAGGTATTTCAAGCGGGGATGACCAATCCGACTCGTCCGCTGGGATCGATGCTTTTCCTTGGTCCAACCGGATCAGGAAAGACTCACGTAGTGGAAGCTGCCGCGGAGATCCTTTTTGGCGATCGCAATGCGGTGATAAAGATCGACTGCGCGGAGTTTCAGCATTCGCACGAGATCGCCAAGTTGATCGGCTCGCCGCCGGGCTATCTGGGTCACCGAGAGACCACGCCGCTGCTGACCCAGGAGAATCTCGAGAAGTATCGCACCGAGCGCGATCCGTTCACGTTCGTGCTGTTTGACGAGATCGAGAAGGCGTCAGATGCGCTGTGGCAACTGCTGCTGGGCATGCTCGACAAGGCGACGCTGACGTTGGGGGACAATCGACGAGTCGACTTCTCGCAGACGATGATTTTTATGACGTCGAACCTCGGAGCGAAGGAGATGAGCGAGTTGATCACTGGCTCGATAGGGTTCGCGCCGGCCAAAGGCGGAACGCTGGCGGCTGACGATCTGGACCAAAAGATCTATCGCACCGCTTCGGAGGCGGCGCGGAGAAAGTTCTCGCCCGAGTTCATGAACCGAATAGATAAGATCGTGGTCTTCCGCAGCCTCAAGCATCAGGAGCTTTGCCAGATCCTCGATCTGGAACTCAAGGGGGTCCAGCGTCGAGTGGACGAAGGCGCCGGTGAGCGGTTCATGATTTCACTGACTGAGAGCGCTCGAGAGTTCCTCCTGAGGGAGGGCATCGAGTATCGCTACGGTGCGCGTCACTTGAAGCGCGCAATCGAGCGATTCCTGGTCAACCCTCTCGCCAACCTGTCGGCGACCGGTCAGCTGCGTGTCGGCGACGTGGTCGTAGTTGACATAAACGAGGAGACGCAAAAGCTTGCGTTTTATCGCGACGACTCTGACTCGGCGAGGGCCGCCGCGGCGATGGAAGCGGTTCACGCGATGAAAATGAGCGAACAACCGCGAATAGCCGCTTGAAGCAGATAAAGTGAATGTTCGGATGAAGGCTGGCGGGTTCAACCTGCCAGCCTTTTGCATTGCGCCGCAATCCGTCGTTAACCAACCGCCGCCAATCCATACTTCGCCTGTTCCCTGACAATCTCAACCAGGCGTGCAGTCTCGCGTGAGTTACGCCGCGCGGTGAGCATGTGATCCGCTTCGCGTTTGGCAATCTCAAGCAACGCGTAGTCTCGGATGATGTTGCCGACTCGGAATGCCGGTAAACCTGATTGACGAGTGCCCATTACCTCGCCTGGCCCTCGTATCTCCAGGTCCTTCTCGGCGACCTTAAAGCCGTCGCTGGTCTCTTCCATTATCGCAAGCCGCTCGCGAGCTTCTGACGAGCGCTTGTCTCCCGCCAGCAGTATGCAATAGCTCTGCTCGTCGCCGCGGCCAACTCGCCCTCGAAGCTGGTGAAGCTGTGAGAGACCGAATCGTTCGGCGTGCTCGACCAGCATGATGCTTGCGTTCTGCACGTCTACCCCCACTTCGATCACCGTGGTCGAGACAAGGATGTGACTCTCTCCTGCTCGAAACTCCTCCATTACCGCGTCTTTCTCTTCTTGTTTCATCCGCCCGTGAATAAGACCGACTCGGAAGTTTGGAAACACCAATGTCTGCAGATGCTCGGCCATCTGGGTAGCGTTGAGAAGGTCCAGCTTTTCGGATTCCTCGACAAGAGGGTAGACGATGTAGACCTGGCCGCCCTCGCGGATCTTCTTGTCGAGGAACTGGTAGATCTTCCGCCGCGACTCTTCGCCTCTCACCCTGGTTATCACTGACTTTCTTCCCGGGGGCATCTCGTCGATGATCGAAAGATCCAGATCGCCGTACACGCTCATCACCAGCGATCGCGGAATTGGGGTGGCGGTCATCACCAGCACGTCTGGATTGTAGCCACGCTTTATCATCGCTGCGCGTTGAAGCACACCGAAACGATGTTGCTCGTCGATCACCACAAACCCCAGCTTGTGAAACTTGACCGCATCTTGAATCAGCGCGTGAGTGCCGATCGCCAGGTCGACTTCCCCTGCTTCGATTGCGGCCTGCAGCTGCCGTTTGCGCGCGGGAGTCAGCGACCCCGTGAGGAGCTCAACCCGATAAGCCGTCGGCGCCACCATTCGCTTTACGCTTCTTGCATGCTGTTCGGCAAGGATTTCGGTCGGCGCCATGATCGCAGCCTGATAGCCGTTCTCGATCGCGACTATCGCCGACTGAACGGCGACGATGGTTTTGCCGGACCCGACGTCCCCTTGCAACAACCGGTTCATCGGCTTTGAACCGGTCATATCGCCCACTATTTCCCCAAGAACTCGCTTCTGTGCGTTAGTTGGTTTGAACGGTAAGATGGTCCGGACCGCGCTGCGCACGCGGTCATTGACTTCGATCACTGTGCCCTTTGGTGCCTGCTCGCGCCCCTGACGTCGAAGTCCCATTGCAAGCGACAACCAGAAGAACTCTTCGAAGATCAACCGCTGATGAGCCGGCGACGCGAACTTGTTATACGTCTCGAGCGGAGCATCGACCGCGGGGAAGTGAATTTGCCGAAACGCCGCAGCACGAGAGATGAGATTGTTGCGGGTCAGCATCTCTTGGGGAATAGGGTCTTCGGTCGCTGAAAGGTCGAGCCGTTCGAGCACGTGGTGTATGATCGAACGAAGCTGCTTGGTTCGCAGCTCCCCGAGCTTCCGATAGACCGGGACGCGCCTTCCCGTATGAATCGGATCCGCGTCGTCGTCATCCAGGGCGAACTCGTAGTCGGGGTTCTCAACTTCGTAGAAACCCCTCTTGTTACGCTTCCACTGACCGTACAACAATACCTTACGCCCCTGCTTGAATGAGGCTTGAAGATAACCCTGATTCCACCAGAACGCGCGCACCTGTCCCGTGCCGTCGGTGCCTGAGATCTCAAAGATTCGCAGCCTCCCGCCCTTCACTGGATAGGTTCCGGAAATCCGCACCTCGACTTCGATCGTGGCCCACATGCCGTTTTGTAGATCGCGAATGCGCGCAAGGTTGGAGCGGTCCTCGTAGCGCATAGGCAGGTAGTGAATCAGGTCTTCGACTGTCGCCTGATGCGCATCTGCGACTGATATCGAAGCTGCCCCCTGTGCGAGTTTCTGCGCGGTCTTCATCGCCACGCGGGGAATTTCGTGCAGGTGGAGTTCGTACAGCGGTGTTGTTAGCTCGAGCAAGTGGCAGCCTCTGGTGAGTCGCGACCGAACCGTATCGAGTCGAATTCTAGGAAAGTAAGCTTCGAGGGTCAAGAACGCTAAATCAGAAAACTGAGAGCCGGTCTTTGCCGGGTTTCTATCATGCGTTTTGGAGTCCTCTTGTAAGTCTTGGGCAATGCGCTAACAATGGAATTAAGCAGTTGCTTCAGAATATTCTCCACCTCCGTGTGTTTATTATATTCGGCGGGCGGAATGCGTGCTACCAGATCGTCTTGTAAGTTGGGGACGGTGTAATCGGAAGCGCGACTTTGTCCGAGAGTAGGACTTTGTCGTAGGGTGGGCCGGTGACTTCAGACAAATCCCGTTTTTGATTCATACCTGTTGGCGGCTCTTGGTCCGTCTCCTGCTACCTCAATCGAGGAGGTGTTGATACAATCACGCCATGATCAAGGGAAAGTTGACCTCACTCATTCTCCTGGTCCTTCTATTGTTGGCGGCGACTGCGCGGGCGGCCGCTTCGCCGACCATGCGGCTTGATTACTACCACACCGGCAATGCTACGCAGGAAACCTTCAGCGTCGACAAAGTAGTGATCGAACCTCTCCCCTGGGCCGGCAATCCGCGGAAGAACATCGACGAGACAAACCTGGGCAAGTATCTGTTCGAAGTCCACGACCGGACGACGAATCGGCTGCTCTTTTCGCGCGGGTTCGCTTCGATCTACGGCGAGTGGGAAACGACTGACGAAGCCAAGACGGCCAATCGCACCTTTCACGAATCATTGCGATTCCCGCAGCCGCAAGCGCCGGTCCAGATAGTCTTGAAGAAGCGCGATTCCAACAACGCTTTTCGCGAAATATGGTCCACCATCGTCGATCCCAAAGATATGTTTGTCGACAATTCCAAGCTGGTCTCGCCAGGCCCTTTGATCGCAATTCAGAACAGCGGCGACCCGGCCGATAAAGTCGACTTCTTGATTCTGGGTGACGGCTACACTGCTGGTGAGCGCGGGAAGTTCGAAAAAGACGCGCGCAGGCTGGTCGAGATTCTATTTGCGACCTCACCATACAAAGAACGGCGAAAGGACTTCAACGTTTGGGCGCTGTGCCCGGCCGCCGAAGAGTCCGGTATCTCGCGGCCCTCGACCGGCGTTCATCGAGCGTCGCCGCTCGGCGCAAGCTACGATGCATTCGGCTCCGAGAGATACGTACTGACATTTGAGAATCGCGCGCTCCGCAGCGCTGCACAGTTCGCGCCTTACGAGTTCATTGAAATCATCACCAACACCGGCACCTACGGCGGCGGTGGGATCTTCGGGTTGTACAGCACGGTGGCCGCCGACAGCGAGCAAGCGCCTTATGTCTTCGTTCATGAGTTCGGGCATCACTTCGCCGGTCTCGCAGACGAGTACTATACGTCCCCGGTCGCTTACACCCCGGCGGCAGTTAAGGCCGAGCCGTGGGAGCCAAACGTGACTGCCCTGCTCGATCCATCGTCTTTGAAGTGGAAAGACTTGGTCGCGCCGGGCACGCCGATTCCGACTCCGTGGCAAAAGGAAGAATACGAAAAGCACTCACGCGAGTACGGGACACGTCGGGCAAAGATTCGTGCCGAGAATCGTCCCGAAGCTGAAATGGAAGCGCTGTTTCGAGAGAACCGCGAGTTTGAGATCAAGTTCTTCGCCTCCGAGAAGTACGCGGGCAAAGTCGGCGCGTTCGAAGGCGCGATGTACGAAGCGAAGGGTTACTACCGCCCGGAAATTGATTGCATCATGTTCACGCGAAGCCCAGCGTTCTGCGCGGTGTGCCGCCGCGCAATTGAACGGGTGATTGATCTCTATTCTGGGCGATGAGTAGTCTTGGCATTGGTTACGCGAGGGTGATCCGTAGCGGCATGAGATTTCGGGCGTTCGACTGAAAGAAGATGGTTATTTCCTGTATCGAAACAGATGAGTTCGCCGGTCGGTGCGGTACCCCTCTTGCCCGGTGCACTAGCGTCGTTACGGCGTCTCTGCTTTTTTTTCTCTTTTTGCCCTCGACCCGTGCGGAACCGCGATCGCTTGTGCGCAAACAGGCCTCGGGTCCCACGTCGATTCAGGGCCAAGGCGAGACAGAAGCTGCGCGACATTTCGAGAAAGCGAAAACCGCCGAGGCTCGCGCCGACTGGCAAGCGGCTGAACGTGAGTACCGCGAAGCGTTGAAGCTGGCGCCGGATTGGGCCGAAGCCATGGTTAACCTAGGCATAGTCTATAATCGTCAGGGGAAGGCTAATGAGGCTATCGTCGCGTTCACTCGCGCTTCTGAAATCAAGCCACAGCTGCTCGGCGGGCAACTCAATCTCGCAATCACATACTTTCGAGCAAAGCGTTTCCGTGAGGCTGAGATGCCGCTCCGACGGGCTCTGGCGATCGATCCGACGAATAACCAGGCTGGTGAGTTGCTGGTGTTAACCCTGTTCGCTCTAGAACACTACAGTGAGGTGATCGACTTTGGCGAAGCGGTTCTCCGAGCGTCGTCATCTAACGCGGCGGTGCTCGAAATTGTCGGCCGCGCCTGTCTCAAGGTGCGCCTCTATGAAGAGGCGGTTCGAGTGCTCGAAAGTCGCGCCCGGTTGCTGCCCGCGGGCGCAGAAATTTACTTGCTGATTGGCGAGGCTCGTGACAACGCCGGCGATAGCGAAGGAGCAATCCGGGATTTCAACCAGGCAATTTCGGCTAGCGACTCATCGACGTTACCCGAGCTGCATTTCGCGCTTGGCTACGTCTTGTGGAAGTTGCGTCGCTACGACCAGGCAGAACTTGCATTCCAACGCGAGCTTGTGCGGGACCCCAATCATGCGCGCTCGGTTTACTATCTTGGAAACATCGCTATGACTCGTGGGGACTGGAAGAGCGCCCTGCCGCTTCTGGCGCGCGCGGTTGGCGCGATGCCACAGGATTTTGCCGCGCGCTACGACTTGGGCAAGGCGCTACTTCAAACAGGACAGGCAGTGCGCGCGGTTGATGAACTGCTCGCAGCCATCGCGCTAAATTCGAAAACCTCCGGCGCGCACTACCAGCTCGCGCTTGCATACCGCCGCCTGAAGAGGGAGGTCGACGCTCAACGCGAATTCATGGTGGCTCGTGACCTAAACAAGGCCGAGCGAGAAGACCTGGAGCAAAAAGTTCAAGGTGAAGAGCGCAAGAAGAAACCTTGAAGTGTCGCCAAGACATTGAGGTCCCGAGCGAACGCAAGCGCTCTTTCGACCGACGGTTTATGCAGTGCTTACCGAATACAACGCACTTACCTTTGCTCTTCTATTCTCAACACCTGGTTTGGTGCCACATCGCTCAGCTTCTGCGCTCGGCCGCGAGGCCACCGAATCTCGATGGCTTCAATCTTCCTTGCCACTCCAAGCCCGAAGTGCAATTTAAGATCGCTCTGGGAGAGATAGCTGTGCCCTGCCCTTACCTCTGCCACCTGCCTTTTTCCGCCGGCGGTAATCGTCACTCGGGCGCCGATCGCATCGCGATTACTGGTGCGGCCGACCAGTTTTAACTCTATCCAGTTTCCGCTTGCGCTGCGATTGAGTAAGACGGTTGGCTGATCGTCCAGATTGTTGATGACTACGTCCACGCGTCCATCCCCATCAAGGTCTGCGAAGGCTGCGCCACGGCTGACCTTCAGAATCTTGTTTAGTGTTTCTTCGCTCACTTCGCTGAACCGACCCTCTCCTATATTTTCAAAGAGCTGGTTGCGCTGGCCAAAGGTTTGCCCGAATCCCTTTCCCTCAACTTCCGGGTAGATATGTCCATTAGCTACGAAGATATCCAGACGCCCGTCATTGTCGAAATCCACAAAGCCTGTCCCCCACTTCAGGAAGTTCCATCCGGGCGCCGCGAGTCCTGCCGGATTGCTCGCGTCGGTGAATTCCTTTCCCGCCTCGTTGTGATAGAGCGTGCTGTAGTCGTCAACAAAATTGGTAGTGAATATGTCGAAGTAGCCATCGCCGTCGTAGTCTGCCGCATCAACTCCCATCGAAGCTTGCTCCCGACCGTCCTCACTGACCGCTGCTCCAGCGTCAAAACCGATTTCTTTGAAGGTCCCGTTGCCATTGTTGTGATAGAGATAGTTCGGCGTCGAATCGTTCGCTACGTACAGATCAATTAGCCCATCATTATCGAAATCGGACCAAACGCAACCGAGACCGTAGTAGCCGACCTTGTCATCCACGCCGGCCTTCGCCCCCACTTCAGTAAACGATCCATCGCCGTTATTGTGGTAGAGGTAATCGCGTGCGCCTTTGAGCCCGCGCGGCCCGCAATTGACCGGCAGCCCGCGGTAGCGACAGAACTTGTTGGTCCCCGGATCGGGCAGGTTGTTCAAGTCGAGATCAACATAGCCTGCAACGAACAAGTCAACATAGCCATCGTTGTCATAGTCGGCCCAGGCACAACCCGTGCTCCAACGGCTGGGGTCACCTCCGATTGCAGTCTTCGCGGTCACATCGGTGAACGTTCCATCGCCGTTGTTGTGGTAAAGCACATTGCGGCTGAAGGCATTGGTCACGAACAGGTCCGTGCGACCGTCGTTGTCGTAGTCGGCTGCGCAGGCTCCCATACCCCAATTCCCAATGTTGCCGACCCTTGCTCGATCTGTAACATCTTCGAATTTCCCATTGCCTAGATTGTGATAGAGCCGGGACTGCGCATTCAGATCCGGCTTAACTTTTCCGCGCAGTACGTCAAGGGTAGAACCATTGACTAAGTAAATATCCGGAAGTCCGTCATTGTCATAATCGAATATTGCCACTCCTCCCGACATTACCTCGAGTATGTAACGTTTCTCGCGAGGGTTGCCGCTCTGATGGTGAAACGAGGCGAGCCCCGACTCAGTCGTTGCATCAACAAAATGGAAGCGCGTATCCACTCCGGAACTGGCGATATGAGACAACACAAGGACGCATGCCGTGACCAAGACAAACACTACTCTCATGAGAAGACCGCCGTGTGTCACTTTACAAAAAAACTCGGACCGCCCTTTTGTGAACGATCCGAGTTTCTGCATCAATTGAAGCACTTGGTTAGAAATTGAACTTGAGCCCGAACTGGATGATTCGCGGGTCGCGGCTCAAGGCAGTGATTTTTCCAAAGTTGGTGTTCGTCTGTTTGAGCGTGGCGGCGTCATAGGTAGGCGCCACATTCGGGTTGCCCGGGTTCGAGTGGTTAAATGCATTGACGAAGTCTGTGCTGAATCTCAACCTCAGATTCTCGCGCCAGCGGAAGTTCTTGACCAGTGAAATATCCCAGTTGTGAACTCCAGGTCCGATGATGATTCCTCGCCCGGCGGTGCCGAAATTGGTGGTGGCGGCCGCGAATGCCGCGGTGTTGAACCACTGGGCTATCGTCTCCGGACCGTCCGGATTAGCGATCAAGTTGGGTCTGGTGTTGCCGCCTGTTCCAAGCAAGTCTCCGCCCTGGGTCACGGTTAGCGGGAGGCCACTCCAGAAGAAGGTCGCGCCGGCGATTTGCCAGCCTCCAAGAACGGCGTTCAGGTGAGCAGGGGCATCCTTCGGGAAAGGAACCTCCCATAGGTAGCTCAGATTCACCACATGAGCACGCTGGAAGGCCGCCGGGCCACGCTCGCTTCTGTAGTCGAGCCTGTTTTGAGGCGTGTTGCCCCGGTCATCTGAAGAATCCGTCAGAGTCTTGGCGAAGGTGTATGAACCGTTGAACAGCAGTCCATGATTCAAACGCTTACGGAACGATGCCTGGAACGAGTTGTAGCTCGAGTTGGCAGTCGTTTCTCGCACGTTGATGCCGGCAAAGCCGACAAACGGCCTGACGAAATTCAGACCCACACCCCCCTTTTGGGCAGCAACCAGCGGACGCGGCTGGTTCAATTGGAATTGATGCAACAGGTGATAACCGTGAGAGCCTGCGTAGGTGAGCTCGAACACAGTATCCTTAGTCAGCTGGCGCTGGACTCCGAGCGACCATTGAATCGTAGTCGGTATCTTGAAGGGATCGCCAGTCGCAGTAAGCCCAAGCGGGAAGATCGACGTGTTGGGCGCGCCTCCGGTAGGATTGCTCAAGAAGGTGTTATCGATGCTCACCCTCTGGTTCGCCTTCGGATCGGCAAATCCATTTTGCTCGACAATGCCTATCAGGCTGCGGTCGTAGTAGACCCCGAAGCCTCCGCGCACTGCCATCTTTGAATCATTAAACGGATCCCACGCAAACCCAATGCGCGGTCCTATAGTGTTGTATGTGCTGCTCTGCACGTACTTGCCATAGGGAGAGTTATCACGCGCGAAGATGATCCCATTGAACCGATCACCGCTACCGGGGATGATCGTGCCGTTCAGAGCGCCCGCCGCCGGATTAAGCGTCACCGCCTTGGCCGGATCAAACAGTTGAGGCAGGAAAGAAATCAAAATATTGTTCTTGTCGTAGGGGTTGCCGAAGATTGAATGCCTCACTCCGAGGTCGATCGTTAGGTTTCGCCTCACCTTCCAGGTGTCCTGTGCGTACCATTCAAAGGCCCTGTACCGCTCGTGCACAGTGACATCCGTCTGGTCTTCGGTGTAGCTCCTGGCGCGGCCCAGTAAGAAGTCCGCCACAGCATTGCCGGTAGTGTTGCCGGTGAAAGAGAAGCTGCCGGGTGTGGACGCTCCCTGCGAGTTCTCGTTCTTTGCTTCAAACGAAATCAGGCCGCCTACCCTGAGCGTGTGGGCACCTCGGCTCCAGGTCAGGTTGTCAGAAATTGTGTGACTCGGGTTGTCGTTCTGGAAGGGCGCCAGAACTCCGAGCGGGCTGCTGAATCCGGTGATGGCGACGGCTGGTAACCCGCCACTTGGGCTTCCGTCAAAGATCTCGGGAATCTTGATGTCCGGGAAATTTGACCGGAGCGCGTTGCCGGTCAGAACGCTTGTGATTGCATTGCGTGCGTAATCATATCCAACTTCGTTGAGTAGCGTTGGCGAAAGCACGGTCGTGAGCCTGACGACCACGTTGTCAGCGGGTGAAGTGGTAGCGGTAGTCGCCACGCCGGGGAAGATCAGCCCGTTAAACAGTCCGCCCGGCTCCACGGTTGTGGTAACGTCATGAACATAGCGACCCCAGATTCTCCAGTTATCGTTGAAATTGTGATCAACTCGGAGCAGTTCCTGACGAAAATCCGCCGGGCTTGATGCGACGGTCCTGAAGTTGTTCGGACCCTCACTGGGCGAGTTGGGCAGCGGCATAAAGTTTGCGATTATCGCTTTTGCATTCGCATCGATGCGATTGTCGGGGATCGTGTTGTTGGTGAAATTCAGCCCGGTCGTCGGATCCTTTATTGGAGTGGTGAATATGCCCCTGCGCTGTGCGTCGGTCGGATACAGACCGGAGAGAACGCTAACTCCTCGCTGCCGGCGGAATTCTTCGGAGAAGAAGAAGAAGGTTTTGTCGTGGCCTCTGCTGTAGATCCCAGGTATCCACACCGGGCCGCCTACGTTGTAGCCGAAGTTATTGTAGCGCAGAGGACCTTTGTATTTGCATCGATCGTCGTTCTCAGGGTGAGCCTCGGTGAAGCAGTCATTTGGGCTCAGGCCCCTGAGCGGTGTCGTTTGGAATGGGTTACGCGCCTGGAGTACGTCGTTGCGCACGAACTCATAGAGCCCTCCGTGGAAGGCCTTGCCCCCGCTTCTGGTCACGACATTGACCACCCCGCCTGCGTTACGCCCAAACTGCGCGTCGTAGGAGTTAGTCAGGATTTTGAATTCCGCAATGGCGTCCACGCTCGGATAGTTGAACAGAGTGGCATTGGAACCGGTGTCTACATTGCGTGATCCATCTATGCTCCAGTTGATTGCGGTTGTCCGGCTGCCATTGATCGAGATTGCAACGGTCGACAATCCGCCGAAGTTTACCGTGCTTCCCTGAGTGGACGAAACACCCGGCACACCCTGAGTGAGCTGCGCAAAGTTCCGGTTGTTCAGCGGTAGCTCGCGTATCATCTCGCCGGTAAGCAGTCCTTCAACTGTGTGCGTCTCTGTCTTAACCAGAGAGCTTCCCGCGGACACCATCACCGTTTCTTGGACGCTCCCCGCCTCGAGCTGGACATTTACCGGCGTCTTGTCATTGACGTGCAGTACTATGTTTTCTTGGATGTACTTTTTGAAGCCCGTCTGCTCGACAACCACGGTGTAGGTGCCAATAGAGAGCGACGCGATGGTGTACTGACCGTTATCATCGGTGGTTGCCTTTCGCTGCTCACCTGTAGCACTGTTTGTGACCGTCACTGCTGCGTGAGTCACTACGGCTCCAGCAGTATCAGTGACAAACCCTGTTATGCTAGCGGTGACGTCCTGCGCCGATGCTGCAAGAGAGGCGCCGCCCAATATCAGCAGCAACATCACCAGACGAAGTAGCTTGATGACTCTTATCGTCATTGGTCTTCCTCCAGTCCTATTTCGGTCATTTGAAAGAGCGATGAAAGATCCGACTCTTCCGTGCCGATTATGTCAAAACACCTGTTTTTCAAACTCGCGGGAGTCAAAACTCTTAGGCTTCAAGTGGGTGCTTAATACTCTCATCTCACCCTTGGCGTCAAGTTGTTTCGACTCCCGCCAGTCTGGCGAGACATGCTCATCGAAGACTCTTATAACTGCCAACCGAGCGCTTCAGTAGATCAAATAGTTCTGCCTGATGCGAGCGAACTGCGCCAGCCCCTCTTGCCACGTCGCGGATATCTGGGAAGCAGTCTTTCCTTCCTTGAGGGCCGCAAGCGTAACGCGATTGACCAGCAAGCGAATGTAATCGTCAACCTTCCACGTACCTGGATAGAGCCGGCCCAGCTGATAAGCGATCTCCATGCCAGCTGCGACCGGATGGAAAGCTCCCCGATCGGTGATCACGATGTTCACTCCACCACACTCTTCATTCGCAAACTTTGATGATTTCGGCGTGAATCCTACGGGCACAAACCTGACTCCTGACAATCCGGCACGGTTGAGCGCCTCAGCCAGCCGCGGACCATCCAGCCAAGGCGCACCGATCACCTCGAACGGGGTGTCCGTTCCCCGCCCGACTGACAAGTTCGTGGTCTCGAGCAACCCGATGCCGGGATAAAGTTGGGCTTCAGTCAGGCTGCGCATGTTCGGCGACGGATTCACCCACGTCAGCGCCGTGCCGTCGAAGTAGTCTGCCCGGCGCCAGCCCTCCATCTTGATCACCGTCAAATCGGCGCCGATTTCGCGCTCGGAGTTGAACAGCATCGCAAGCTCGCCGATCGTCATTCCGTGGCGCACCGGTACCGGGTGATAGGAAGTGAATGAAAAAGACGGCTGCTCCGTGAGATCTCTATCAGCGACCGGTCCCTCGATATCATAGCCGTTGATCGGATTCGGACGATCGAGCACCACAAACTTGATCTTATTCTTCGCGGCCTCTTCCATCGCATAGCCGCAGGTCGCCGGGTAGGTGTAGAAACGAGCGCCGACGTCTTGAATGTCGAACACCAGTGTGTCGATGTCTTTCAGCGTATCCGGCGCCGGCCGCCGGCGGTCTTTCGCATAAAGACTGTAGACCGGCAGCCCGGTCTTTTCGTCGCGGGTGTCGCCGACGGTGGTGTCTTCGGCTCCACGCAGGCCGTGCTCAGGGGAAAACAGAGCTACGAGCTTCAGGTTCTTAGCGCCCGCCAAAACGTCAACTGTCGAACGGCCTTTTGCATCCCGGCCGGTGTGATTCGTTATCAAACCGATCCGCCTGCCCTCGAGCTGTTTGAATCCATCGCGTTCTAGAACATCCAGTCCCGTCAACACCGGATGAAGCGGCCCCGACGGAACACCTCGTGTGATCACCGCGCGCGGCGCATCGACATAAGCCGGAGGCGCATCGAGGTGCGACATCACCGGTGCGTGGGGAGGCTCGGTAATCGCGCCGGCGACGATTGAGGCTACGAACGAGCGTAGTCGCGTGACATCGCCCTTGCCGTTCGGGTGAACGCGATTTGTCAATAGAACTACAAAACTCTCGCTCGCAGGATCGAGCCAGATGCTGGTGCCGGTGAAACCAGTGTGGCCAAACGTGCCCACGGGAAAGAGGTCTCCGCGATTCGAGGAGTACGAACTATTGACGTCCCAGCCGATGCCTCGCATCTGAGAGGTCGGAAGGGTTTGCGCGCTCACCATTCGCTCGACGGTATAGGGCGCAAGAATGCGAACGCCGTTGTACTCACCTTTGTTGAGGATCATCTGGCAGAAGATAGCCAGATCATCGGACGTTGAAAACAGACCCGCGTGTCCGGCGACCCCGCCCATCTCGTAAGCTCGCGGGTCGTGGACTTCACCTCGCATCCATCTGCCTTCACGGTTTTCGGTTGGGGCGGTTCGCTTGATCCGGCCAATAAACGCGTAGGCCGCATCGGAAAGGTCGAACCTCCCCAATTGACCTTGGAGAGCAAGAACAGCCTTCACAAGCTCTGAATTGTTGAACCAAGTGTCGTTCATCCCGAGCGGCAAGAAGATCTGCTCGCGGGCGAACTCGTCGATCCGTTTGCCAGACACTCGACGGACTATTTCGGCGGCAACGATGTACCCCACGTCTGAGTAGATGAATCGCTTGCCCGGCTCGTAGCTGGGGCGCAATTCGTAGATCATCGGGAGCGGGTCCACCGTCTTTCCAACGTAGTCCGAAATCTCGTTGTCCGGCGGCAATCCCGCGCGATGGGTCATCAACTGCTCGATCGTGATTCGCTCTTTGCCGAACTTTCCGAATTCGGGAATTTAGAGCGCGACAGGATCCGGCAAGACTGATCTTGCCGCGCTCGACAAGGATCATCAGCGACGTGGCAGTGGCGACTACTTTAGTCAGTGAAGCGAGGTCGAAGATGGTATCAACCGTCATCGCCTCACGCTTCCGCTCGATAGCGCGATCGCCAAATGCTTTTCTATAAACGATGCGGCCTTTTCGAGCGACGAGCACGACCGCGCCCGGCGTCTCTTTGCGCTCGATCGACGCAAGCACAGCTTCATCGATCTTGCCGAGTCGCTCGCTGGACATGCCGACTGATTCGGGGGTCGCCGTCGTGAGTCTCGGGGATGGTTCTTTATGCGAAGCCCTGTCGGGGCGTTCAGCCAGAAGAGGCAACGGAAGCAGAAGCGTCAAACAAACGAGAAAAGCGGTCCGTCTGGGAATGACGCTTTGGCTTGAAATAGCCGTTTCGTTTGCTACCATAATCTCCGATATCAATCGGTCGCGGCAGCCGCCTCTTCAAACGACGCCACATCAGCCGGCCGCTTTGTCATAAGGCTCACCGCGTAACCAATCATCAAACACACCGCCGTCCCTGCCAGCACATACCAGGTCCAGGCGAGCGGCGTGAAGAACTTCACTGCAAGCATTGAGACCAGAGAGACCCCCATCCCAATCATTACACCAGCTTGATTCGCTCGCCGCGTGAGAACTCCCAAGAGAAACGCCCCGAGCATCGGTCCGTAGACCAGCGACGCGATCGTCAAACCAGTCGTAAAAACTGATCCCCATCTGCTCGCCAGTACCGCGATGCCGATCAGGACTATGCCCCAAGTTGCCGTCAGCCATCGGGACAGCTTCAACAAACTCTCGTCGCTCGCGTTTCGACCGGCAAGCGGCTTGTAGAAATCAAGCACGGTGGTCGACGCGAGCGAGTTCAGCGAGCCGCTCAGATTCGACATCGCCGCCGCAAATATCGCCGCGATCACTAGACCCGCCACGCCGTGCGGCAGGCGATGAACGATAAACGCGGGAAAAATCTCGTCGTTGCTTGCAAGCTGCGTCTCGAGCGGATAAAACCTGTAGTAAGCGAAAAGCATTATGCCGATGATCAAGAAGAGCAGGAACTGAAAGAGCACTACAAACCCACTCAGCACCAAAGCCTTCTGGCTGTCTCGCGCGTTACGGCACGTAAGCAGCCTTTGAACCAGCAATTGGTCAGTGCCGTGCGATGCCATGGTCAAAAAGGTGCCGCCCAACAACCCAGCCCAAAATGTAAACGGCAGCTTGAAATCCCAGGCAAACGAGAACACCTGAAATTTGTTTACCGGCGCCGCTTCGGCAGCCACAGCGCCCCATCCGCCCGGTATCAACCGCAGCAGCATGTAAGCCGCCAGCAGCGAGCCACCGATGTAGATCACGAGCTGAATCAAATCAGTCCAGATCACCGCGGCGATCCCACCTTCGAACGTGTAGATCAACGTCAGCAACCCGACGATGAAGATCGACCACAGCCATAAATGAGGCAAGCCGGGAAGACTCGCGCTGAGCACCGCGCTCAAAACAAGTGAGGCGGCAAACACCCGAACGCCTTCGGCCAGCGCGCGCATGATCAGGAACAGAGAAGCCGCGAAATTCTTTGCTTGCACTCCGAACCTGCGCTTCAACAGCTCATAAGCAGTCAGCAGCTCACCCTGAAAATAAGCCGGGATGAATAGCAAGCTGATGATCATTCGCGCGACGATGTAGCCGATGACAACCTGCAAGTAGGTCAGACTGCCGCCCTGCTCGGGCCGCGCGAAAGTCGAGTAAGCCAGCGCCGGAACCCCGATCAGCGTCAGCGTGCTCGTTTCGGTGGCGACGATTGAAAGACTGATTACAATCCACGACGTGTTCTTCGCGCCTATAAAATAATCTTTGACCGTTCGCCGGGAACGCCGAAACATCGTGCCAAATATGGTGATGCCCACCAGGTAGCCCACCAGCACGACGTAATCTATCGCGGAGAAACCCACGCCCAGACTCCATCAAAGCGATGTTGCGTTGCTCGAACTGAGAAGACTAGAAAGAAACGAATAACAGAAACTCAGATCAGAACCAAGCACCGAGATTCGCCGGCGCCAGTCCGGTCCACCTCGCGTCATTTGAGTAGTTACCTTACGCGAGCTCCTGGGCAAGCTTCACCGCGCCCATCGCCGGAGAATACAGCGGCGGTCCAACCTCGGCGTTCGGTGCGACTCGCGAGACCGCCTCGCGCAGAGGCTCCAGCACGAACTCGCCCGATCTGAAGACGCTTCCGACACAAGCGACTCGAAAGGCGTCTGAATGCAGCCCCAGCTTTTCGATCACCGATGCCGCGAGCCGTCCGAGCTCGCGTCCGGCGGCGCTCAAGATCTGGCGCGCTACTTCATCGCCTTCGTGCGCAGCCTCATCAACAAGCTCGGCCAGGGGCGCGATGTCCACCGGCTCCGAGTCGCTGTTATAGATAACTCCCGGCAAATCGCTGGGACCAGCCACGCCAAGGCGATTACAGATTCGCTCGGCCAACGTAGTCTTGGCCGAGCGGCCGTCGAACGATGACACCACGGCCTTCAGCGCCTGCTGCGCAATGTAGTAGCCCGATCCCTCATCACTCAAGGTAGGGCCAAACCCGCCCGAGCGCGCTGTCTGGCCGTCCGGGTTGACCCCGATGGCGATAGAACCGGTGCCCGCGATCACGACGACTCCCGCTTTGCCATCGAGCGCCCCTTCGAGCGCCGCACGCGCGTCGGTGACCAGCTCGAGCCCGGCGATGTGCAATGCATCATCAAGCGCGTCTTTCATTGTGTGATAGTGAATGGGATGATTGATCCCGGCGATGGCAGCGCAAGCAAAGTCGATACTTCTAAGGTCGATTCCTGCCTGCGCGCACGCTTCGCCTACCGCCTGATCGATGTGCGAGACGGCCTCCTCCAATCCCACCCGCAATGGATTTGCCGCGCCGCTAAAGCCTTCGCCCATCACCCGGCGTTCTGAGTCGGTGATAACCGCATGGGTCTTGGTACCCCCGCCGTCGATGCCCAGGTAGTACTTCTCTCGAGATGCATCGTGATCGTCGGTTACGAGCGGGCCGGTTGACGATTGGGTCGGGGCTTCCGGGGCTTCTGTATCAGTCGTGAGGATCTTTGACATAAAGCTGCTGCTGCTATCTGCGTTCGAGTCGCCGATAGTCTCTTTTTTTCAAACGTTCCAAAGGAAAGGACTGTTCGAATATGTGGGTGCGTTCCGGAGCCACCGCTACGGTCCGCTGACAGGCGGCTTGATGACAGATCTTAAGCGTGACATTGATCGTGAGTGGGGCGCTGTCCTCGTCGTACATTGCTCGCCTTTCAAAAGGTCTACTCCCGTTATAGTCGGTAGTCGACCGCTTGTAAAACGATTTGTTTTTATGGTTATGATAGTGAACCGTTATGCTCGCGTTTTGTTTGCTTCACTTCGACGAAGACCGATCATCGACGGATGCGCCAAGATGATTGGTTGCTTGATCTGGCCCTCCTTCGGCAGGCACACCCGCCCCGAATCGAGCGAGGTACAGACCCTATAACAACATGTGCTCATTTCGAATTCTGATTAGGAATAGACTCTTGATGCACAAATAGGCTAAACATAACCTAAATGAATTGAGGTATTAATCACAGAACGGTAAACTTCGTCCTGTCACCAGCCTGTTGCACCGGGACCGGACGGCGGCATTCCAGACCCCAATGGGAACTTCGGCAGTCCAATGATGGGTGTGATCACTGTGCTGCCCGGGCCAAATGATTGAAGTCGAGCGTGGCTGGCCCTAAGGCACGCTCGATTCGCATCGTAAGCGAATCAGCAAAACGGGAGGCACTGGGCCTCCCGTCTCTATCCGCGCTAATAGCCTCACCCTCACTTAAGATCCTGAAGCTCCTTGATTCGTGCCCGCATCGCCCGAACCAACGTCGATATTTCGGAGTCATTATATCCACCGGCACGGAAGGCATCTGTGAGTTGTTTCTGAGAGAGCCGGGCAAGCAGTGCCCCCATCCACCGGGCGTTCTCAACAGATATTCCTTTCAGCGCGGAAGGGTCTTTGCCCTTGTAATGGAACCGGACTGTTCCATCACGAACCCCATCTATAAACCTCTGTTCAGCGTACTGGCTCGGTTTATCTTTGCTACCAGCGGGTGGATCACCCGGGAGGTGGAGCTCGTGGGCGAACGATCCGGTCTTGCCGAATGTCGCCCCCAGATCCCCGACATAGTAGATTCGCTCATCACGGTCCTCGCCGCTCTTCTTGGTCGGGCGAACTACTTTGTTGTTGTCAACTTTGAGATCCCAGTTGTTCATCACCGCCATCAGTACCTTCAGCCCATTCAGTTCCCGCGTTCCAACAAACGGATTGTTCTCCCAGGTCCACAGTCCAACCTCTTTATAACCACTATGGCGACGCTTGAACCTGACGTTTTGCGCGTCGCCTCCGGACATTCCGTCTATGTGCGCTCTCTCGACGAAGTAGTCCTCATCTGTGTGATACCCCACGGCCCATACGAAACGAGTGGCCACGGTCTCGGGTCTGGCCTCGGGACCAAACTTGACGGTCCACTCCCTATCCTTGTCGTCTTTGACGTAGATTTTCTTTTGCGTGCCTTTGGTGTCGCGATCAACATAGATGATTTTCCCCGTTAGGTCCGGCGCGCCTTCCTTACCACCCGGCCCGTAAAACAGGTCGAGGCTCTCGATGGCATCGCGCTCCGTCCACAATATGGGGCGACCCTCGCCGCCGTCTACCACCTGCGCCTTCTTCTTTTCAGCCTTGTCCTTCTTCGGGTTCTCCTGAGTACCCAATCCGGCGAGGACCAAAGGACTGAACCCCGGCGCAAGTATGACTAACAGTAGAAGTATTCTTGACAATGTTTTTCTAAGGATCATGTTCTTATTCTCCTTTGACGACTGCTGGGTATTGTTAGCATCTCTGATGCAATCGGAATGTGACCACTCGAATCGTCCTCCTTGGCCAGTAGGTCGATTGCACTAACATTCAGACCGGAACTCTTATTGCCTAGATCTTGGCTTAACCGAACGGTGCTCGAATCGATTCCGCCAATAGGCTGAGGCAGCTCCATTCAGCCACAGATAGTGACAGAGATGTAGGGGAGAGTGTTGCAATGATCATCGCCGATATGACGAATCGTCGCGTTTCTCTCGGTGAGAGGGACGCGTCGTGGTTCTGGGGTTGACTTCGGCAGAATGAAACCTTCACCGTGCTCCTCGCTCACGCTCGACCACCATCATCATGAAGGATCCCGGCACAATCGTGGGGCGGCGCCTTGCGTCTGCGGTCGTTGATTCCGCTGGCGGCGGACCGAACTTGGCCGAGACCACGTACACTCGATGCGTAGTGGGATCGAGTCCCATGTTTCGCGCGCGTTCGGCGGTTCGGACGCTTTCGACGACGTGGTACTTGTCAGGACCATCCTGATGAATCACGGTGAGAGTCCCGTCGGCGTTCGAAGCGAAAGCGTCGCCTGTGGCTGGATCGAATGCGGCGCCGTCGACGCCCGCTCCGATCGGCAGCGTTGCTACCATCTTACCGGCATCGTAGTCAGAGATTGCCATTACTCCGCTGCGGCAACCGCTGAACAGGCGATGATGTTTAAGGTCGATGGCAATCGCGACGGGTTGTTTCGCCGGCGCGGTGGACCACCGCCTCGTGACGCTGAGCTTCTTGGCGTCTATCTCCACCACTTCGCCGTTGTCCACAATATTCGCATAGACCTTGCCGTCCCTAGCCGACACTCCATACTCGGGCTTGCCACCGAGTGGGATGTTCGTTACTAGCTTTCCCTCGCGCGGATCAATGACAGTGGAGGAATGTGCGTCCCCGTTGAACGTGAACACGAGGTTTGAGATCGGGTCATAGATGATGGCGTCGGCGTCCTCGGCGGCCGGAATCCGACCGAGCACCTTGAAAGTTCGCAGGTCGAACATCACCACGGAAGCGTCGTTGCCGGACGTCGCGAATCCGTGGCCTGCCTGATCGACCAACGCCACGCCGTGCGCTCCATTGATGCCAGTGACTTCGCCCAGGAGCTTTCCGTCGTTCTCATCCACAACCATGACTCGGTCCTGCCTGCCGATGAACAAGCGATGCCGTGGCGGATCAACTATTACGTAGTCCCAACTGCCGTCACCACCGAGGATGTACGTGTGGGTAACGCGATAGACTGGGGACGATTGGGCGAACAGTACCGGGGCGGCGACAAGTGATAATGCGAGTGCGAAGCTGCGCATTTCAATCTCCTTTCTCTCATAGTACTCTCAACGGCCAACGCCCGGCCAGCGGGTCGTTATATGAAGAGCAGTCGCGTGATTTTGACAGTCTCATTTAGGTACAATGCTGTCCGCGAGCAAGACACTTGGCGAAGGATCTGGAATACCGCGGGATCTGGAAGGGCCGCGCTAACGATCGTAAGGGCGCACGCGGTGTAGATCGATGCCGGAGAAGTGAAAATGGAACTCAGGCTCTTACGCACATTCAAGGCAGTTGCCGAGGCCGGCTCCTTTACTCAGGCGGCGTCCCGCATTCACCTGACTCAGGCCGCGGTCAGCGTTCACATGCGCCAGCTCGAAGAAGAAGTCGGCGCGCCGCTCTTCCTGCGAGTCAACAAGAAGCTCTACCTGACCGAAGCCGGGCGCGCGCTGCTCGGGCACGCCGAGACGATTATTCGCGCTCACGACGACGCCAAGGCCGACCTTGCGGCGATCGGCGGGCCCTCGCGAGGTCGTTTGCACGTTGGCGTCGCGTCCACCGCGGTCACCGCCCATCCCTTGCCTGAAATCCTAAGCGAGATCAAACGCAAGTACGCGCTGCTTGACTTGTCGGTCGTCGGGGGCACCAGCGAAAGGATAATCGACCAGATCCTTGCCGGCAGCGTTGACGTCGGTCTGATATCGCTTCCAGTCGAAGCATCAGATGTCCTGACCGAGACCCTGCGAAGCGATCGGTTGGTCGCGGCGATGAGCCCGCAGCACAAGCTCGCACGCTCGCGGGTGATCAACGCCGAAGGACTCTCGTCCGAACCGCTGATACTCGGAGAAAAGGGCGGCAACACACGGCGCCTGATCGACCTGTTCTTCGAAAAGAACAAGCTTGATCCGAAGATCGTGATGGAGCTTCAACGCACCGAGGCAATCATCAAGATGGTAGAGCTTGGCTTCGGCGTAACAATTCTCCCGCGCGGCTCGGTTCACACCCACTTGGCGCGCGGAACGCTTCGCGCGGCACCGGTCCGTGACCTGGATGTGAAGTGGGAGTTCGGCGTTGCCTATCTAAAGAGCGACTATCTTCCACCCGCGCTGGATTCGTTTCTGAAACTCTGCCGCGCGTACATCCGCGGTGAAGGTCACCCAGTCGCGCGGGAATGAGACGGTCGCACTCGCGCTAGAATGTGAGGGTTTCGTAAAGCACAAGCTGCGATGGACTAGAGACCATCGGGAAACCACTACTCTACGACTGGTTTGTAAGCCAGCTCGTTTGAATCTTGGGTGTCCAGGGCAGCCCAGAGTGTTTGGTCCATATCCGTCTATCTGCCATGACCTACTTTTCCCGATACCGACTGATGATTGCCTGCATTTGAACCGGGGCAGGCGATACAAATTCCATCCACTCACCGCCCACCGGATGATGGAATGCAAGGCCACCGGCGTGCAGGCAGAGCCGGGTTCCGAATTGCCGATTTGGAATCGCGGATTGCTGGGTTCCACCGTGAGCTTCGGTTTTAAATTCGAAATCCGACGTCTGAGGGTGGTAATCCTCAGACAGCTCATCGCCAATGATGGGATGTCCCATATGAGCGCAGTGTATTCGCAACTGATTAGTCCGGCCGGTGACTGGCTCTAGCTCGAGAAGGGTGGCCCGCCCAAACCTCTCGAGAACTTTGAATCGCGTCTCCGCGACCTTGCCGCCGTCCACTACTCGCCAGCGGGGCCGCTGCTCTGGGTCCCGGCCGATGGGCGCGTTGATTGAGCCGGCCCCCTCCTGAACATTGCCGTGGACCAAAGCCAGATACCTCTTTCCCACAAGGCGCTTTCGAAAATGGCGCGACAGCACCGTGAGCGCGCGAGGCCTCTTTGCTATGACGATCAAGCCTGATCTCGCGCGGTCAGGGCGGTGCACGAGACCGGGGCGAGTGACCCGGGGATGATCGCTGATTGAAGGTGGAGGGTTGAGGATTGGGGTCAGGAGGACGATCGACTCGGACGATGTCTGAACAAGATCTTCCATCCTCGACCCTCCATCTTCAATTCTCCACTCTCCATTTTCTATCCTCGACCTATTCAAGTGATACGCCAGCGCATTAAGGAGCGTCCCGCGCTTTACATTCATCGTTGGGTGAACAAGCATTCCGGCAGGCTTGACGACCAAGATAATGTGCTCGTCTTCGTGAATGACTTCGAGAGGAATCGGTTCGGGAGTCATCGCGGTAGGAGCCCCGTCGTCGGCGAAGGCTATATCAACCAGGTCATCGATGAGGATCCGGTAGCCTGCTCGGGTGACTGCACCGTTAACGTGACAAACGCCTGCTTCAATCAGATTCGCAATCCGCATTCGGCTGAGCATGCCGAAGCGTGACGCAAGAAGCTCATCAAGCCTTTGGCCCGCGTCCGATTGTTCGATCCGAAATTGGAAGGATCGAGTCATAGAGAGAACCACCAGCATCCGACTTGCTGCCGATGAGTGATCAAAGGGGATGAGCGCGAACACTGCCAGCAGCAGACATAGTCTACCGCTAGGATGCCCTGGCGTCAGCCGTGGGTCATCACGTTCCAACCTACAGCGGAGAGAAGTGAGCTCTAGGATGCCCACTGGCGTCAGCCGTGGGTGCTTTCACGCTCCAGCCTACAGCGAAAGAGAAGCGAGCTCTA
>CAZOOE010000001.1:0-62150 GCA_964581275.1 uncultured Clostridia bacterium | reverse complement strand
AAACCCCATCGGACTGGGCGTGTGCGTCAACGACGCCAACCCCGCGTGGTGAATCCCTGTAATCAGCATGCCCGTCGCAATCCCAACCGATTCCTGGACGTAATAATTCTTGACCTTCCGCCCGTCGGAGAGCAGCCCATAACTTTGCGCAAAGATCGCAATCAGATAAGGCGCGGTTTCAAGATAAGGTTTGTGCTCATCCGTGCCGAGCGGCGCGAGTGCGTCCAGCCATTCCTGCGGCGCGCGCCCGTGATAGAAAGCTTGTTCCTCTTTCTCCGCCGCCGCGCGAATCTGTGATTTGACGGACGGATCGCTGATGACGACGAAGTGCCAGGGTTGCAGGTTGGCGCCGCTCGGCGCGCTGCCCGCGACCATCAGGCAGTCTTCGATGATTTCGCGCGCCACCGGACGGTCAGAAAAATAACGCACTGTGCGCCGCTGCCGCATCTCTTCACGAAAAACCGCGGCGCGCTTGCGCATCTCTTCCGGCCGAAACTCCCAGTAACCGGTCAGTGGAACAAACAGCGCTTCAGTCATAAATTACCCTTTAGTCACTTCAGCAAAACCTCGCGCGCCAGCCGCTGAGCGATCACTTCGCGCAACTCGCCGCGTTTCTTTGCCGCCGCCGCCGCAGCTTCCGGCGAACCATAGTGCTTATTGTAGAGAGCGGCCGCTTTGGCTTCCAACTGATCTAGCATCGCGTAATTCGGCAGCGCAATCACCAGCAGCACATCCCAATCGTCTGGGCGATCCTTGAGCGGATTCTGGAGGATCTTGTAATCTACGAACACACCTTCTTTTTTTGCCATCTCGAAGATGGGCTTCGCGTTCTCCCGAAAGTCCTGCCAGGATGCGGCTTCCTGCCCAGGCTTGATCCGGTAGTAGATCAATCGCCACACCGGTCCGTTATCGGAGTTCGGGGATTGCGCGAACGCCTCGTTGGTCAACAACGGCATTACCAGAAACAGCGCAGCTAACAACGCTTTCTTCATCGTGCCTCCTTGATTCGTTCTTGCAGCAGATGGTTCGGGGTCGTTTGCATCCGGCGGACTTCCTCTATGGAGAGGTCGCCGCCGCGCGGCTCCCGGCTAACACGCGGCGCACAACGTCCACCGTAAAATCAGGCGTTTCGTAAGGATAATGATGCGTGGTTCCGGCGGGCGTATGAATCAACTCCGCTTTCGACGACGCTCGGAGATAGCGCAGGCGCGCCCGCTCGAGAAAATGGAGCGCCCGCTCGCCTTCCTTTCCACTCACGCCGAGTGACGGGAGAACGTCCGCCTTCTCCTTTCCTTCGGGAACCACAACGAAGACCGGGAGGTCGCTCAACTCGCCGTCGTAAACCAGCAAATCGGCGACGCTGCGGGGGTCGCTCCACTCTTCAAACAGCGACGCCGAAACCCAGTCCGCCGCCGGTCCCGCGTCAATCGCTCGCATCTCTTCGCCGACCTCGAACAGACCTTCTGCGTAAACCCGGGCGACCCGCCGGGATTCCTCGTCTCCACTATCTGCCCTGCCTGCCCCGGTCAAAAGACCGAAGGGGATGCTGAACATCTTCGTCAACGCCGCGCGCTGGCTGCGGCGCACGATGCCGACCGGCAGCGCCGGCCCTCCGCCGCCCGGCAGATAGGTGAACACGTCCGGCGGCGTGGCGTCGAGCAGCATGACCGCCGCCGTTTTTTCCTTGTACCGCCGGGCGAAGTTCGCCGCCAGCAGTCCGCCGTAAGAATGACCGATCAGGATGAAAGGCCCGCGCTCGCCAGCGTTGTCGAGCAGCGTCCTGAGTTCTTCGGCCTCCCGGGACGTGCGGCGCGGGAACGGGCCGGTATCGCTCCAGCCCGTTCCCGGGCGGTCGAAAATGACCGAGCGCGTTTCGCTTCGCAGCGCCTTGTGAAGCGGGTAGATAAAAAGCCCCGAAGCGTGGCCTCCGCCGATCCAGACGAGCGTCGGCCCGCCCCGCGCGTCTCCTTCGGCTAGAATGTGCATTCGATAGCCGCCCACGTCAACGAGTTTTCCTCTGGGCGGGTACAGGCCTTCCGTCCGGTTGATGCGGACGATGGCGACGACGCTGCCAATCGCGAGCAGCAGCGCCAGCGCGTAGACGGCATAACCTATAAACCGCGCGCTCCGCAGTCGCGGATACCTGCGCCAACGCGTAGCGCGCGCGATTAGCCAGCCGAGTGCGCCCACGAGCCCGGCAATCAGCAGCCCGCTCCAGGAATGCGCAAGCAACGCATAGATTGTGTTCATTTCCATCATTCCTTTACGGCCGTGGGGCCGCACGGCACGGCCGGGGTTACCAGACGGGAGAAGAAGACGATGTCGAAGGCTTTCACGACATTGAGTGAATCGGGACGGTCCAGACCGTAAAGCTCGCGCGACTGATCGAGCCAGACGGCCACCACGCGCGGCGCCGCCCGCAGGTCCAACAGAAAAAAAGGCTTCTTCAACGAAGCGAGCAGCCCTTCCAGTGATCCGTCAGGAGGCGGTGGGCGTTTCGCCCGGCAATTACTGGTGTCCTCGCCCACCAGATTCGCGATCGTGACGAGTTGTTTCCCATATTGCCGCTGCAGATAAGTCCCCAGCAGCGGAGGCATGCGGGCTTCGGGTGGCATGCCGAATCTGTTCTGCGGTTGAAAGCGCACGGAAAACAGCGTCGTGGCGAGATGATCGCGATGAGCAAAAACCAGGATCTTCCCGTCCGCGCCCTCTTGCTCCCTGACCCAGCGGACGTTGTCGAACGCGGCGCGATCGGCGACGGCAGAGCTCCCGAGCACCAAACCCATTCCGTCCTTCGGCGTCCAGCCGACCGGGACCTGCCGCAAGTACTCATCCATCTGTCGCGCGGCGATGGCGGAGCGGTAGGCCCGCTTGTAGGCCCGATCCGAGGTGGCGGCGATGTATGCCCCTTCGCGCAACTCGAAGAGCGTGACCAGATCGGCAATAGCGCCCGTCAACAGATCACGCTGCGCCTGCGAGAGGCGTGGATAGCTGTTCGGTGAATCCGAAAAGCGACTGAAGTTTAACATCGGAAGCAAAGGGATGATCCGGTTTCGCAGCCCGGTTGCCGGTGCCGGGTCGACGACATCCAGATATCGCAGCGCATCCTCCAGGGTTGCTTTACCATCGGACACATTGAACCCGTAAAACTGAATCTTCCGCGCATGCTTCGGGTCAGCGTTGTAATTGCGCATCCACTGCGTCAGGGAGGCTGACTGTGGGAGCCTGTTGAAGCCGGAGGTGAATCCCTGCTCGACGACCGTCTTCAGGTCTCCGGGGCCGCCGAGCACATAGTCGTTCACCGCGAAGCCTTCGATGATTCCCGATTCGATGACAATCGCAGTGAAGCCCATCTTCTCGACCAGGAAGCGAAACAAGCGGTTCCGAAACTCGAGCGGTTCGGCGCCCATGTGCAGCCCCTCGCCGAGCGAGACAATCGTGGCGCCGCCGATCATGCGTCGTAGGGGTTCAAAATCGGAGAACGGGGCATCCGTCGCCAATGTGGCAACCGGATGCATGTCCCGGCGAACCCAGGCGAGGAACTCCTTCTCAAAGTCCTCATTCCTGGCGGATGTTTGCGTGGCCGCCAGGTGCGGAAAGAAGATGAGCGCGAGTAAGCCAACCGCGAGAGCGCGCGATTGCCGAGTGAGCTGTGCCGCCAGGAGAATCTTGTAGATACGGATTCGCATTCTGTCTCCTCCATTGTCTGGTTTCTCCAAATGTCTCAGATCAGGAAGCAGCTGGACAGGTTGCGCTACCCTATCAGAAGTTATATTTCAGGGCGAACTGGACGATCCGTGGATTGGCGGCGGTGCTGGAGATGATGCCGAACGAGGGCGCCGAACGGTCGGGGTTCGGCAAGCCGAATTTCGGCGTATTGGTCAGATTGAAAAACTCCGCGCGGAAGAGCAGGTTCGATTCCCTGAAGATGGGGAAGCTGCGCTGAATCGAGAAATCCAAATTGCGCTGATCCGCCCCTCGCGCGATGCCGCGTCCGCAATTGCCAAAGTCTCTTCCGTCACCAATCGCGGGCGCGGTGGTAAAGGCTCCGGGGTTGAAATAGCCGTTGAGCCGCGCTGTGACCGAACCGGAACTCGCCGGATTCTGCCCCGTGCATTCCGCCCGCCCGCCGGTCGCGCCGTAAATCGTGCCCACCGTCGAATCCGTGACGGTCAGCGGCAGACCCGATTGCAGTGTCAGCAACCCCGAAAATTGCCAGCGCGACAACAACGTTTGCAGGGCGCGTCCGCCGCTTTTCATCTCCGGCGTTTGATAGACGAAGCTCAGCACGAAGCGATGCGCGCGATCAAAGTCCGACGGGCCATACGAACCGCGCAGGTTCCTCTGATCGTTCAACACGCCGCCCACGTCAAAGCCCTGATTCACAGAACCGCCCGAGACTACGTCCAGGCTCTTAGACCAGGTGTAACCGGCGAGGAAATCCAATCCCCGGCTAAATCGCTTGGTCACGCTGGTTTGCAGCGAGTTGTAGTTGGAACTGAAGTTGGTCTGCACCTGAGTCGCACCTGCCGCCAGACCGACAACCGGCACGCGCTGCTGCACGTTGGCGACCGTGTTCGTCGTCACGCCATTGACCGGACTCTGCGCCGAAGCGAGCAGCGCCTGATTGTAGCCGAGAGTCCCGGTCAGCCGCGTTCCTTTCGAGCCGACATAGCCCACTTCGAGCATGAAGTCGGGCGCAAACTCATATTGGAGGTTCAGCCCGTACTGCTGAACGTACGGGCTGCGCACGCGCGTGGAAATCCCGATGGGACTTTGACTCGTCGTGGCGGTGCGCAGCACAAATAGCGGAAAGCTCGACACTGGCAGCCCCGGAGGATTAACCGGATTCTGGAACGTGGCGGCGGCATTGGCCGGGCCGCCGCGAATGTCGAACAGCGAGAACGGCAAATTGGCCGCCGTCTGCAACGCCACCTGCCCGGTCAGTCGCTGGTAATAAATGCCGTAACCGCCGCGCAAGACGAGGCCGGGTTTGTCACTGAGACGGTAAGCGAAGCCCAGGCGCGGCGAGAAATCGTTGCGGTCTTTATCCCACAGCCCTGATTCCGCGCGCCGCGTCACGCCTGCGGGCAGCGTGCCTTTGTAATCTTTCTCGAGCAAGATGCCCGTCAGCGTGCCGCCTGCCGGAGGCATAGCCAGCGCGAGGTTTTGATCGAAGTTGCCCAGCCGCCCGCGAATATCCTGCGGCGGGCCGAAGTATTCATAGCGCAAGCCTAAATTCACCGTGAGCCGTGGCGAGACTTTGAAGTCGTCCTGAATGAATCCCGCCCAGTTGTTGTAGCGGTCGGCCTTTTCGAGCGAACCAGAAAGCAGAATGCTGGCCAGCACATTGCTGAGGATGCGCGTGCCGTTTTGCGCCCCGCTCAACCCCAGCAGAAAGTCCGGGAAGCTGGGAAAGACCAGCAATCCTCGCTGGAAAATGGTCGGGTACTGTGTGCGCCCGTCGCGCTTGAATTCACCGCCGAAGCGCAGACTGTGCCTGCCCGCGAAAATGGAAAACGTGTCCTGCGCGACATAGGAATTGGTGGTTTCGGTCAGAAATAAATCCGTCCCGAGCTGAAAAAGCCCTGAAACCTGAATAGTCGGCATGCCCGGCAACCCTCCCGGCGAAGTGATGCCGAGATCGGAGTTGTTGATCGGTTCGGGTTGCACCTGCGCTTCCTTGAAGCGGATGAACCCCACGCGCGCGATGTTGATCTTATTCGACCCGAAGGTCTGTGTGTCGGACAAAACCAGCAAGAGATTTTTGTTCTTCTGGATCAGCCCGTAGCCCGGCAGGTTGTTGCGAAAGTACGGTGAATCCTGATCGGTGTCGGCATAAAAGAACCGCGCCGCGAACTGGTTGTGGTCGGAAAAGGCGTGGTCGAAGTTGCTCGTGTACTGGTCTTCGCGGAATTTGACCGGCGAGGAAAACGAGAACTGCCCCAGCCCGTTGGGCAAAATCGTTTGTGGTGTCGGAATTGCAAACTGACCGTTCGGCAATTTGATATTGAGCAGCCGGAGCGCGACCAGGTTGATGTTCGAGCCGTCCGCCGCAATCGCCGGGCCGACGCCGCCGAAGATGTTCTGGAATAGCCCGCGCTGCCCCGTGAACAATCGCCCGATGGCCGCCGCCGAACGGTCATTGGTCAGGGGCGGAACCAGCGCCGTGCGAAAACCGAGATTGGAATGTCCATTGCGTTGGATCGTGCCCTGGTACGCGCCGAAGGAAAAGGTCTTGTCTTTGCGAACGGGGCCGCCCAGCGCGCCTCCGAATTGATTCTGTTTCAGCACGGGCCGTTTCTGCCCCGCGCGATTCAAGAAGAAATCATTAGCGTTGAGTTTGTCGTTGCGGAAGAACTCCCAGAGCGTGCCGTGAAAAGCGTTCGTGCCGGACTTGCTGACGATGTCCACATTCGCGCCCGCGCCCCGGCCTTTGCTCGCGTCATATAAACCGGTCTGCGCCTTGAATTCCTGCAAGGTATCGGGCGCGGGTACGGCCAGCCCGGTTTGCGCACCAAAGCCCGACGCCGAATTTTCCGCGATGTTGTTGGCGTCCACGCCGTTGAACTCGAAGCTGTTGAAGGTGGGTCGCGCGCCGTTCGAGGCCACGTTCTGCGAATTCCTGCCGACTTCGCCCGCGTTGGGCAGGTCTACGGCAGTGCCGGTCGAAAGCGCGAGAATCTGCGTGAAGTTGCGATTCGAGAGCGGCAGCGAAACGATGAACTGCTCCGAGGTGGTGCGACCCAGCGCCGTGTTCTCTGTTTGCAGCAGCGGCGCAGCGTCCGTCACCGTGATCTCCGCCGCGATCTCGCCCACGGGAAGCGTGAAATCGAGCCGGGCGATTTGCGCCACTTCGAGCTTGACGCCGGTCCGGTTCACGGTCTGAAAGCCTTTGGTCTGCGCGGTCAGTTTGTAATTGCCCGGCGTCACGAACGAGAAGTTGTAATAGCCCAGACTGTTGGTCGTCGTGACGCGCTTGATGCCCGTGTCATCATTGGTCAGCGTGATGGTGGCATTGGCGACGACCGCCTGCGTCGAATCCTTGACGATCCCGGTCACCTCGGCGGTTTGCGCGAGACTGATGGTTGAAAAGCTCATGATCGCCGCGATCAGTAAAATGCTTCGGTAGAAAGTCTGTCTCATTATTCACTTCTCCGGGAGTGGGGTAGGCTAAATGACCCGCCCTACCATCTCCGATAACAGTTGTGCGGGCAGCATTCATTGCTCGCCATAGCGCCGTTTGCTAAACTTCGGCGGAACAGTCGATCGCAATCAAAGCGCAATTTTCGAATCCGGATTTGTGTGTGATGACTGCTGAATAAAGCACGGAATGCGGCTACGAGTCATTGTCACACAGCTTATTCTTTCTTATTTTTTCTTATGGAGACGCTAAGCCGTCCGGCGAGCCACTATTACGAGTTCGATGCCTTCCGCCTGGATGCCGGCAGACGGCTGTTGTTCCGTGATGGCGATTCGGTGACGCTTGCGCCGAGGGCTTTTAATATGCTGCTCGTTTTAATCCAGCGCCGTGGCGCGGTCCTGAGCAAAGACGAATTGATGAAACATCTCTGGCCGGACACGGTGGTCGAGGAGAACAACCTCACCGTGATCATCTCGGCGCTGAGAAAAGCCCTGCATGAGAATCCGCAAGAGCACCGCTATATCGTGACGATCCCGGGACAAGGCTACAGCTTCGTCGCGGAGGTCAGGGAAAGCCTCAGCGATGGCGCCGAGCAGGAGAGTGAGGAAAGAGGGCTTCGTCATTCTGCCGAATTACCTCTGCCACTCCGAGCTTCAGGGCGAAAGGTTGTTTTGGTCAGCCTGCTCCTACTGATTCTCATCTCCATCGTCACCTATCTCTTCCTTTCCAACAAATCAAACCCAGCCGTCACTGAAACACCAGTCAGAACCATCGCCGTTCTTCCATTCAGAAACCTGAGCGGCGAGAGCGGTGACGAATATCTCAGTCTGGGCATGGCCGACGCGCTGATCACCAGGCTCGGCAATCTGAGGCAGGTGATCACCCGCCCAACCAGCGCCGTGCTCAAATACTCAGGATCGGGCGCTGATCCGCTGGCCGCCGGACGGGAACTGGCCGTGGATGCGTTGATCGAGGGACGAATTCAAAAGCTGGAAGATCGCATTCGCGTGACGGTGCAGCTCATCCGGGTGCGCGACGGCCAGCCGCTCTGGTCGGAGAAGTTCGACGAGCAGTTCACCAACATTTTCGCCGTCCAGGACTCGATCTCCCAACAGGTGGCGCGCGCGCTGGCGCTCAAGCTGAGCAGGGTGGAGCGGGAACAACTGACCAAACGCTACACCGAGAACACCGAGGCTTTCCAGTTTTACCTCAAGGGCCGCTACTTCTGGAACAAGCGGTCGGTCGAAGGCTTGCGGAAAGGCGGCGAATATTTTCAGCGCGCGATCGAGCGCGACCCCGACTACGCGTTGGCCTACGCCGGACTGGCCGACTGTTACAACCTGCTCAGCTACTATGGCAGTCTCTCGCCGAAGGAGTCTTTCCCGAAAGCCAAAGCGGCGGCCCTCAAGGCGCTGGAGATAGATGAGTCGCTCGCCGAAGCGCACACTTCGCTGGCCCTTGCGGCCATGGCCTTCGACTGGGACTGGGCCGCCGCTGGAAGGGAACATCAATGCGCCCTCGAACTAAATCCCAATTACGCGACCGCTCATCAGTGGTACGCCGAATACCTGGCGGCGATGGAGCGGCAAGGGGAAGCCCTGACCGAAATCAGGCGCGCCGGCGAAATTGATCCGCTGTCGTTGATTGTCGCGACGGCGGAAGGCTACATCGGTTATTACAGGCGCGACTTCGACGCGACGATCAAGCACAGCGAGAAGACGCTCGAAATGGATCCGAACTTCGCTCCCGCCCACTCGTTTCTCGCCTGGGGCTATTTGCAAAAGGGGAAGTTTGCCGAGGCCATCAGCGCCTTGCAAAGGGCGGTCTCGCTCTCCGACAGCAACTCGCGGATGGTCGGCGAACTGGGGCACGCTTATGCGGTGTCGGGGCAGAAAGCGAAAGCGCGGGAGATTGTCGGGCAGTTGGAGATGAAATCACAGCGACAATATGTCTCCCCGTATGAGATTGCGCTGCTCTACGCGGGCCTGGATGAAAAAGAGCAGGCGCTGGTCTGGCTGCGCAAGGCCTTTGAAGATCGCGCCTGGCAGTTGATGTACCTGCGGGTGGAGCCAAAACTCGATCCTGTCCGCGCGGATCCACGATTCATTGACCTGCTGCGCGACGTCGGGCTCGCGCCTTGAGGTGACGCTCCCGCACAAAGCCTTTAAGGCACGCGGCCTGCCAGATTCGCCTCGATCCAGAGCAGGAATTCGACGTTGGCCGAAGGGACTGTGTAGAAATCGAGCGACTCTTCCTGCTTCCCTTCTGGCGTAATGTTAGCCCAGCCAATGCCATGCTCTTTCTTGATCGCATTACTTACCAGCTTCTTGGCGATCTGGTCTATGCAGCTTTTGAATGCTTCGCGTTCTTTCTCGGTAAATCCTTCTACTGCATGAACCGACCCGCCTCACAGATATGGAAGCAGTATGAAAAGAAAACGATGGCCAGCCGCTGAAGCAACTCCTCCCGCATCGCGAACTTATTCTACTTTCTCATTTCTTGCCAGCATCTTTAACAAGCTTACCATCAGGATCATAAACCTCGACCGTTCCGTATTTCGCCAGCGCGCCGCGTATCTTGGAGGCATCCCCTATGGCCACAATTTGCAGGTGTGCGAGGTCGATGTACTTTTGCGCCGCTCGCTGGACATCTTCAGCTGTGATGGCCGCAACCTTCCGCGCGTAGCTATCCCAGTAGTCGTCGGGCAGGTGATAGAGCTGCTGCGTGACGATGTTCTGCAACAGCGTCTGCGGCTGTTCGAGCGAGAGCGCGAAGCCACCAGTGAGCGCTCGCTTCGCGTTGTCAAGCTCAACCGCCCCGACCTTCTCCTCGCGGATGCGCCTGAGTTCGTACATAAATTCGTTCATCGCGCCGGCGGTGACATCGGTTCTCACCTCCGCGCTCGCCTGCCACGTTCCGCGAAACTTCGAGCTGCCGAACTGGCTGTACGCGCCGTAGGTGTACCCTTTGTCTTCGCGTAGGTTCAAAAACAGCCGCGCCGCCGGGCCGCCGCCCACGATCCTATCCATGACCAGCAGTGCGAAGTAATCCGCGTCGGTGCGAGTGATGCCTAAACTGCCAAGCTGGATCACGGTCTGCACCGAACCGGGCCGGTCGATCAAGTGAATCCTGGCTGCGGTCGGGGTGACTACTGCCGGGATTGAAGTCAGCGGCGCCGGGCCGCGTTTCCAATCGCCGAATGCACGGTCAAGCTTCGGCAGCAACTCTTTGAGCGTCACATCACCCACCACCGCCAGGATCGCATTGTTCGACAGATAGTGCGCCGCGTGGAAGCGCGTGAGATCTTCGGAGGTTGCTCGCTTCAGCGAATCCATCGGCGGCGAAACCAGCCCGGCCGCGTGATCGCCGTAGAGGGCGCGGCTGAATCGCTCCTTCGCCAGGAAGCGGGGGACGGATCGTTGGAGTTGCAACTCGGCCAGCGCTTGCGCCTTATACTTCTCCACCTCATCCTTCGGAAACTTTGGACGGCGGATGACGTCGGCGAAGAGCTCGAGCGCTGGATCGAGGTTCTGCGCCAGTCCCGAGATGGTTACCGTGGTCATGAAGGAAGAGAGATCGGAATCGGCGGTCAGCGTTGCGCCGAGGGATTCGATCTGCTCGGCGATCTCACGGCCAGTCCGCGTTGCGGTTCCCTCGCGCAGCAGCGCGGCGGTGAAATTCGCCAGCCCGCGCTGGGTGGGCGGGTCTGAGAGACCGCCGCTCAACATGACCATTTGCATAGTGAAAGTCGGCACCTGGTCGAAGCCTTCGAGCGCAAGGACCCGCAACCCGTTTTTGAGTGTGGCCTGCTTCGCGCGGGGCAGCTTCACCTTAAGGACTTCCTGGTTGACCGGCGCCTTGCCTTTAGGAGGTACTCTTTTCGTTGATTGTCCACTAACCCATCTCGCGTCACCGGAGCTGATCGGCGGCGGGGCCCCAACTGCGGCCTGAGAGAGTAGCAAAAGTGAGGTGACCAGCGTGACTGTGCAGCTCGTGCTCCATTTCATTCTTGTCCTGACTTTTGTCTTCATTTCGCTCACTCCTTAACCACTCGGGAGACGCCAGCCGTCGCGCCCTTCGCCTTCGGCATAGTAATGACCACGGTGCGATTGGTCGGTCTCAGGTACTTGGCTGCGACTCGTTCTACATCTGCTTTGGTGACGGAGGTGACTTTATCAAGCCGTGTGTTGATCAGATTCGGGTCGTCGTAGGTGACCGCATACTGACCGATGATGATCGCGCGCAGCAGCGAACTCTGCAGGCTGCTGATGAATGCGAGCTGGGTCGCATTCTTGGCTTTCTGCATCTCCCAATCAGCAAGGGGTTCTTTCCTCAACCGCTCGACCTCTTCGGCGATAAGGGCTTCAACCTCCTCGACTTTTTTGCCCGGCCTGACCGTGACAGTAATGTAAAGCGCGCCTGGCCCGCGCCGTTCATCAACACCGCCGCCCACCGTATTGACCAGCTGTCTTTCTTTGACGAGCTTTTGATAGAGCCTCGAGCTTTGTCCGCTTTGAAGGGCGGCTGAGAGAATTTGCAGCGCGTAGAAATCGGGCGTGTTGCCAGGTACGGCTTTGAAGGCGAGACTCACCTGCGGCACTCGCGCCAGCGTGTCCTCCACCGTCGCTCGGCGTTCTTGTTGCTGCTCCGGCTCAGACAAATCCAGCGGCGCGGGTCCAGGCTGGCGCGGGATATCTTCAAAATACTTCTTGATTTTGGCGATGGCTTCCTCGGTCTTGAAGTCGCCGACCAGCACGAGCACGACATTGTTGGGCGCGTAATAGATTTTGAAAAACTTCCGAATGTCCGCTAGCGAAGCAGCGTTGAGGTCTGTCATCGAACCAGTGCCCTGGTGTTGATAAGGGAAGTTCTCATAGAGCAACCCGTTGAGGACTTCGCGGCTCTGACCGTAAGGCTGATTATCAATCCGCAAGCGACGCTCTTCCTGCACCACGTTGCGTTCGGTATCGAGGCTCTCTTGCGTGATCGAGAGGCTGCGCATCCGGTCGGCTTCGAGAAAGAGCGGGAGGTCGAGTTGATTCGAAGGCAGCGTTTCGAAATAGATGGTGCGATCCATCCCGGTCGTCGCGTCCATTCGGCCTCCCTGATTGAGGACCAAGTCGAAGTGTTCCCCCTGACTGATGTTCTCCGAGCCTTTGAACATCATGTGCTCGAAGAGATGCGCGAACCCGGTGCGACCCTTTCGCTCGTTTGCGGCGCCGACGTCGTAGGTGAGGGCCAGCGAGATGACTGGCGCTCGATGGTCTTCCACCGTGATCACGCGCAGGCCATTCTTGAGCGTCGTCTCTTTGAAGTCTACCTTGATCCGGCGCGCTTGTTTCACTGCAGACAATTGTCGGGCAGACGCCATAACTTTCGAAGGCGCCGATGAAAACGAGACGACGAGCATGAGCGCAAAGCTCGCCCGCCAGGTCAGGTTCGTCTTGATTCGCTTCATCTTGTCATCTCCGCTCTTGGCCGGTCGCCTCTCCGCATTTTACAATCACCTCTCTTGTTTGCTATCGGCATGTCTAATCAGCTTGCCTTCGGGGTCATACGCCTCTACTTCGCCGTACTTCCGCAGCACGTCGCGGATTTTGGAGGCGTCCCCGATGGCGACGATTTGCAGATGCGACAGGTCAACGTACTTTTGCGCTGCCCGCTGCACGTCGGCAGCGCTGATTGAAGCCACCTTCCGCGGATACGTGTCCCAGTAGTCGGCGGGCAGGTGATAGAGTTTCTGATCGATGATGTTTCGCAAGAGAGTCTGCGGCTGCTCAAGGGACAACGCGAAGCTGCCCGTCAGCGCGCGCTTGGCTTCGTCAAGCTCTTTTGCCGAGACTCGTTCGTCGCGGATCCGCTTGAGCTCGGACATTAATTCCTTCAAGGCGCCATCGGTCACTTCCGTCCGCACGTCCGCGCCGGCATACCACACGCCACGAAACTTCGAGCTGCTGAACTGGCTGTACGCGCCATAGGTGTAGCCGTGCGCCTGGCGCAGGTTCAGGTAGAGTCGCGCCGCTGGGCCGCCGCCCAAGATCTTATCCATGACTACCAGCGCAAAGTAATCCGCGTCAGTGCGGGTCACCCCAAGATTCCCAAGGATGATTCCCGTCTGCACCGATCCGGGACGCTCGATCAGACAAATCTTAGTCGCCGGCGTCACTGGCGCCGGAGGAATCATCGTCTGCGGAACAGGGCCGGGCGGCCAATCGCCGAAGGCGCCCTCGATCTTCGGCAGTATCTCATCAAGCGTCACTGCGCCAAGCACTGCCAGCATCGCGTTGTTCGGCAGATAGTGTGCTGAGTGGAAGCGAGCGAAGTCGGGCGAGATCGTGCGGTTTAACGAATCCAAGGGTGGAGAGACCAGTCCGGCCGGATGCTCTCCGTAAATCACCTGATTGAATCGTTCCCACGATAATAGATTGGGGCTGGCGCGTTGAAGCTGCAATTGAGCGATTGTGCGCGCCTTGTATTTCTCAAGCTCATCCGCTGGAAATCTTGGGCGGCGGATCACATCGGCGAAGATATCGAGCGCCTGGTCGAAGTTCTTCACCAGCCCGGAGGTCATCACAACAGTCGTCAAGGAGGACAGGTCGGAGTTTGAAGTGAGTGTTGCGCCCAGCGAATCCATTTGCCCGGCGATCTCGCGGCTCGTGCGTGTGCTAGTTCCTTCACGCAGCATAGCGGCGGTGAAGTTCGCCAGCCCACGAGTGTCAGGCGGATCTGACAAGCCGCCGCTGAGGATGACCATCTGCATAGTGAAGGTCGGCAACTGGCCATAACCTTCCAGCACGATGACGCGCAATCCGTTCTTGAGCATCGCCTCTTTCGCGCGAGGCAGCTTCACCTTGAGAATTTCCGCGTTAATCGGCGGCTTCAGTCTTTCCGCTTCGCTTGATTGTCCGGCGGACTTTGCTTGTTCCTGAGCGGAACCTGCGACGGCCAGGAGCGACAAGACAAAAGACGCGACCAGCTCGAAAGCGAGGTCCCTTTTCCACCTCAATCGATTGGATTTTCTCATACTCACCTCTCAGTGCTATGTCGCCTCAAGTGTGGTTTGGTCAGGCTGGCGCGGTTCGAAATACTTGTTGACCCTCGATCATCTTTGGTCCACACGACCGGGTTGAGCCGACTGGCAGCCTTGTCTCCAACCCGCAACTCTGGAAGCCAAGTCCTCAGGTCCTTCTCGCGGTTCGGATTATCAGGCTCGATCACTCGGGCATCGGCGTCAATGTATATGACGGTCATCACCTCACGCAGGATCTCGCTCAGATTTCCGGGAGCGCCATGGAGTGTCCATCCTGAGTGAAACGTCGCATCACCGGCGTTCATCGCTCCGTACGTCCGAACCGTGAGCCCTCGCCCCTCGATGAACGTCCGAAACACCGCTTCGGACTCGTCGGAAATCGGCCGGTCGCCAAGATAGCCGAGCCGATGCGAACCGCTGACGAATGTCATCGTGCCCATCTCCTCGGTAACAGGGACAAGCGGCATCCACATTGTGATCGTATGGTCGGTGCCCAGCGGCCAGTAGTGCTGGTCTTGATGAAATGGCGTCGGCCCTCCCCCCGGCTCTTTGTATAGGGCTTGGTCGTGATAGAGTCGGACCGCGTCGACACCCATGAGATCGGCAGCAATCTTCGCAAATCGAGGCGAAAGCGTGAAGCGTGAGACAGCTTCCTCACACGTCCAGAGGTTCATGGTCTGGAGGAATGCTTTGCCATAAGTGTCACGCTCTTGGAGCGGACGGGTTTCGGCGCTATACCGCGTTGCCGCTGCTGTGATGATCGGGCGATAGGCGGCGACCTCTTCTGCGGAGGCAACACCACGAAGGAGAGCGTGCCCGTCGCGCCAAAACTGCTCTTTCGTACCGTCGGCTATCGGCCACTCTCCAACAAGTTCTGGAAGTCGTATTTCAGCCATCTCCTGTTCTTTCATTCGTTTGCTCCCTGATCCCCCTCTCGGCCGCTCTTCGGCTCCGGCTAGATCTTCGGAGTGCAACATTAGACCTTGCGAGGAGCCGAAACGCGAACGGCGGGACGGCGACTGAAACGCCTCCAGCAAACTCGGCACCAGACCAGAGGTCGTGGAGATGTCCCCTCGACTGCAGGTCGGCGCGCGCCTGTTTGTCAGTGAGGTTGGCGAGGACGAGGACACGTTCGGTTCCGGCCGAGCGCTCGAACGCGAACAGGCCCGGGGTCTTCACCTTAATCAAACGTTGCCCTCCCGCTATCAGTGCCCGGGTTGTCCGCCGTAGCCTGATGAGTCGGCGGTAGAAGTTGAATAGCGAGTCCGAAATCTTCTCTTGCTCCTCAAGGCTGATTCCGTCCCCGTCGCTAGAATAGGTCGTGTTCCACCAGGGCCCCGAATCTCGGTACCAGGTCGCCGTGCCTGGACCGTCGAGCCTGCTTGTCCACCTGTATGCAAGCCTGATCGGAATGTGGTTGCCGTCACTGCCCCAGTCCCCGACCTTGCCCAGCATTCCAAGTTCCTGGCCGTAGTAGATCGACGGGACACCCTCGAGCGTCAGCAGGAGCGCAGCAGCAAGGCGCTGCCGGCGTGGGTCGGCCTCAAGGCTTGCGAAGCGGTCCGTATCGTGGTTTTCGAGAAATAGGATCTGGGTTTTCCCCGGGGGCGTACCCGACGAGAGCCTTCGAAGCACACTCTCGATCTTCGCCTTGTCCCCGCTCAACAAGGCGGCACGGAGGGAAAATGCGAAGACCGCGTCGGTGCCGGTTTTGTGGAGGATTTCCTCTCCGTTGCCCCAATCTGCCTGCTCTCCGACGAAGAAGAGATGGGGGAAGTCTCTTCGTAGATGCCGCTCAAGTGGATCCCAAAGCTTTCTGAAGAGGCCGGTCCTGGAATGCTGATCGTCGAGGTCGTCCATCATATGGTCGATGCGAATGCCGTCCGCTCCTTGCTCGGCCCAAAATCCAACGATGCGCTCAACGTAGGCTCGAACCTCGGGGTTGTCCAAATCCAAGGGCGAAATGCCGATCTTCTGTTTGTCGTACCAGAGGATGTTGTCACCTGAGAGCGGCCCCTGACGCCACAGATACCCTGCAAAGGGTGATTTCATGTCTGCCTTTACAGAGCGTAACCACGAATGTCCATCAGCGACGTACTGCGGCTCGACATCGAGGATGATCTTCATGTGACGCTGGTGCGCGCCCCGAACCAGCGCATGGAAATCATCGAGCGAACCGTACTCTTGGTCCACCGAGAAGAAGTCGTCAGCGAAGTAGTTGTGGTAGACGCGAGAGTTGACGATCGGGGCAAGCAGCAGCGCTGTGCAGCCGAGGCGCTGGATCGTATCCAAGCCTGCCGCGATACCCCGAAGATCTCCAATCCGGTCGCCGTTGCTGTCCCGATAGCTGCGTGGAAAGATGTGATAGACGATTTCTGCCTCCCACGTCGACCGACCGAATGCAGTCGCCGGGATGCTCAAGGCAGCACAGGCCATTGCACAAAGCGCAAAGACGAGTGAACTTGTGCGCACGAAACTGCGTCGCGCTTGCCGCGAAGTGTTCGTCATCCCGGTGGACCTCCCGATAGTGGTGACTACTGCCGGCTATAGGTAAGCGGCTGCTCGCAACTGCTTATTCATAACCCGTCCTCGCTGATCCAGTCTTCAGCGGACAGCGAAATCAATAGAGAGTTTCATTTCTTATCGGGCCATCGCTTGCACCCTTCGCCTTGGGCAGCGTGATGACCACCGTACGGTTAGTCGGCCTCAGGTACTTTTTCGCTACACGCGCGACATCTTCTTTGGTGACGGCAGCGGTTTTATCCAGCCAGGTGTTGATCAGATTCGGGTCGTCAAAGTACGCGGCGTAAAGGCTGATAAAAATGGCGCGAAGCAGCGAGGTCTGAATCTTTGTGATAAAGGCCAGCGCGGTCGTGTTCTTCGCTTTCTCCATCTCTGCGTCGGAGAGAGGCTCGCGCCTGACGCGCTCGATCTCTTCGTAGATCGCTGTCTCGACCTCTTCCGTCTTCTTCCCGGGACGGAGCGTCGCCGTGATGTACAGCGCGCTCGGCCCTTTCCGTTCATCAATTGAAGCAGTGACGCTGCCCACCAGTTCCTTCTCTTTCACCAGCTTTTGATAAAGCCTGGAACTTTGCCCGCTCGACAATGCCTCCGACAGAATCTGCAGCGCATAAAGATCCTGAGTATTTCCTGACGCTGCCTTAAAGCCGATGCTTACTTGCGGCGCGCGCGCCAACTCGTCTTCTACAGTCTGGCGTCGCTCCGCTTGTTGCTCCGGCTCGCGAAGATCGACGGGCGGCGGATTACCCTGACGGGGCACCGAATCAAAGTATTTCCGAACCTTGGCCATGCCTTCTTCCGTTTTGAAGTCGCCGACCAGGACGAGGACGGCATTGTTCGGCACATAGTAGGTGTCGAAGAACTGAGTCACGTCAGCGACTTTCGCGGCCTTGAGGTCCGCGATCGATCCGATCGGGTCATGATGGTATGGGAAGTTGTCATAGAGCATGCCGTTGAGAATCCAGCGGCTCTTTCCGTAGGGCTGATTATCGATCCGCAAGCGTCGCTCCTCCTGCACAACGTTGCTCTCGGTATCGAGCACCGCTTGCGTTATGAGCAGCCCGCGCATCCGGTCGGCTTCGAGAAACAGCGGCAGATCGAGCTGATTCGCTGGGACTGCGGCGAAGTAGAAAGTGACATCGGTGCCGGTCGAAGCATTGATGTTGCCCCCGTTGCCGAAGACCAGATTCATATAATCCTCAGCTTTGACGTTCCTGGTGCCTCTGAACATCATGTGTTCGAGGAGGTGCGCGAAGCCGCTGAGACCTTCGCGCTCATTAGCGGCTCCGACGCGATAGGTCAGTGCCACGGAAACAACTGGCGCCAGATGATCCTCGACTGTGATTACGCGCAGGCCGTTTTTGAGCGTCACTTCCTTGAAGTCTACCTTGACCTTGTTCGCGGTGGCTCTCTGAGCCGAAGTTGCGGCCGGAGAGAGAGCCAGCAATAGCGTTGCAACGACCGTCAGAGCTAACCTTGCTAGACTGGTCAGGTTCGTCTTGATTCGTCGCTTCATCGTGTCATCTCCTCTCTTGGCTGGTCGCCTCTCCGCCTCTCTTCCGATCACTTCTCTGGTGTCAGCTCTCACTTGCAGATGACCCGGATCGCTTCATTAAAATGCGCGGAATTTTGTGTTTTCCCGCAAGTCGGACTGTATCCTTAAAACCATACTTCTCGTAAAAAGCAATGGCTCTACGGTTATAGCGAATGACACCGAGTTTGACTTCTGTATCCTTGCCAATCCAGTCCAAAGCCGCTTCCATCAATTTCTGCGCAACTCCTCTACCTTGAAACTCAGGAGGCACAATAAGCCAATCTATCTCGGGGCATTCATCAGTCACTCTGTTCGCAATGATGAAGCCTGCAACCTGACTTCCGTCATAAGCGACCCAGATTCCCCGTTCTTCGTTCACTACGGCCTGCAAACATGCGTCTCGCGCCATCGATATGATCCTGTCATTTTCTTGTCTTTCCTCAACTGTCAGCGAAGGATGGTCGTAAGCAGGGCGAATGGCTCTTTCAGCGAAGGAATTGATATTATCAAAATCACATTGTCTTCCCATTCTGACTATGACTTCGTCCATCGGTGTCTTCTCGTAATGGGATTCTGAGTCTTCCTCAAGCTGCTTCTTCTCGGCGTCTTTGCCTACGGTTCCCGGCCCTTGTAGGCTTCGAGGATCGTAGCAGAGCCCATCCGGCCGAGATCAGCGTCGATCATCAGGTATTGCAGGGCCCCGGGAAGGAACGTGCCGTTCAGATTGACCAGGATTACCATTTTGAATTCTTCTTCTGCGACCATTCAAACCAGCGCAGTCATTCCGTAGATGTTGCCACCATGCTCGATCAGCTTGACGCCATGATAGTCGCGGAGAAGCCAGCCCAGCCCATAAGCAATGAAGTGCGCGTCCTGTGCGATGGGTGTTCCATGCTTTTTACTTTTATACACTCGCGCTTTTTAGAGATGATATCTGAAGGGCGGCACACACATATTCGCAACTATGATGGAGACCTTCCGCCAATTAAGTCCTGTACTTTGTGGAGCGCTCCATGCAAAACATCATCTTCACGAGCGATGCACAGTCGCAGGTAATCGTCCCAATCATCGCAATCGGCGAAGGCGCTCCCCGGCACCCCCGCGACTCCGGCCTGAGTAATTAACAGTTCGTTAAGCTGCTTTGCATCTTCAAATCCGTTTGGGATACGAGCCCATACATAAAAGGCCGATCCGGAATCATAAACATCGAATCCCACGCGCTCTAATGCGTCAACCGTGAACCTCCGTTTGGCTGCAAAGCCCTCGCGCAGGCGACTGTAGTACCGCGGATCAGTCATCAACACTTCGGCCAGGGCCCGCTGAAGCGGGGTGGGCGAGCATACGTAGAAAACGTTGTTAGGGTTGTTGAGAGCCGCTACTAAATTCGAGTCGCCGTAGACATAGCCGAGCCGCCAGCCGGAGATGTTCCACGATTTGGAAAAGGAGTTCACCGTAATCGTTCGCTCCCACATCCCCGGCGAAGTTGCGATAGAGATGTGAGGCTGATCACCCACTATATAATGCTCGTACACTTCATCCGCGATGCAGAGGAGATCGAATTCCTGACATACGGCCGCGAGGCCCGTTAGCTCACTAAATGTGAAAACCTTGCCCGTCGGGTTCGCGGGGGTACAAAGGATGATGGCTCGCAAGGGGAATGGTTTGCGATTCTTTAACTCGCGGCATCGAGCTCGCAACTCATCGGGATCGAGTTCAAGTGTCGGCCCGTGAAGCGACAGCACATCTGTAGTCGCTCCCAACTCACCGAGGATCCGCCGATGGTAAGGATAGTAGGGCTCAAAGACGAGAGCGGTGGCTTCCCTCAAGTAGGTTTGAGCGATGGCTGTGAGAGCTCCGGTCGCGCCTGGAGTGATTAGCAGTTGAAGCGACTCGGCACGCGGGTCAAGCGCAATCCCGTTAAGATCAGACAGTTTCTTCGCCACCGCCTGCCGAAGTTCAAAAACGCCCTCCGCAGGACTGTAATGATTCTGGCTGGCGGCAATAACCCGGTTTGCCGCCTCAGCTAATGCGGGACTAGTCGCCAGTTCGGATTGCCCTTGCACGAGGTTGCCGCTGGGCGGTACCAGTCGCGTGATGGTTCTGATGTCAGGCCGGAATCTTGTTTTGATTGATTTCAAAGTTGTTCGTCTCCAGGCCCACGTCTCAGAAATGCTGCCTAAAAAGTCGGACACCGCATTTCCCGCTATGACCTTATTAATGAGGTATGCTCAGAATCAAAATGGGGAATCAGGAAGCACTATGCTTTCCTTCTTGCCCTTCTCAAAAGCATCCAGATGAAGGAGCCAAGTGCCAATGCCATTGTACAAATCAGTGCTAACTGTGTTTCGATCGCGCGAATCAGCGGGCCAAACAACTCCCGTCTCTGTCTGAATTGCGGAAGACCTGATCCACCTCGCTGCTTCGAGCGCATTCTTCAAAGAAAGGCTTTCCTCTGCCCTCGGCGGAGCCGACGTTATCAGCGCCGCCGCCAATATGGCGATCCCGATTCCGACGTTGTGGCAGATGGAAGTCATATATTTAGAGCTACCCTCAGCAATTAAGTTATTCACCAGCCGCTGCCAACCCGATTGCGGATGATGTTGATGGGTCTTCACGATATCGAGAAGCTTTTGAACACATCAATAATTCGTCGTAAAACGATCTTCTCCTCGCCAGGTTCAAGCATGAACGGAGTAAGACATACGCCCCGGTCACGTGTGAGCCAGAGTTCGATTCGAGGATCTCCAATACGTAAGCTGTTAAGGAAGTCTTCGTGGGTAAAGCCCCTTGTCCTCTGGTCCCAGTTCAAGGACAGGTAGGGCACATTACCTGCGTTCTCCGGCCCGATTCGATCCACGCTGATCTTCGCGAGCCGGCGTAACGCAGCCTCCCAGTACGCAGCAATCGTTGTCCAGCGCTTTTCGTCGGCGACATGGTCTCGCTTCAAGAAGAGTTCCACGGCCGTCAGCAATCCAATGATCTCCTCCTTGCCTACCTTGCAACCTCGACCGATGGTATCCGAAAAGGGTGCATCATTAAGAAAGGCCGCCTGAACCAGATCCTTGCGGCCCAACAGCAGGCCCGAGCATTGCGGCCCGCGCAACGCCTTGCCTCCGCTGAAGGCCACCAGGTCGAAACCCAGATCGGTGTATCTGCGCAGATTCCCAGCCGGTGGTATCTCCGCGGCCGCATCAAGGAGATTCGGTATGCCGTGTTTCCTGCCGACTGAGATCCACTCCTTCATCCCAATCCGGCCCTTCTTGTCGGCATAAACCAAAAAATGCATCATTGCTGTTTTGGGAGTTATAGCTTTTTCGAGTTCTTCGCGAGTCTCGACTTCGATAAGTCGGACACCTACATTGCGTATAGCGTGATCGAAGTGATGGCGGTGTGTACGCTGCACAATTACTTCGTTCGGCATATCGGTGGTGTCCGGTAGCCGCAGGATTCGATCAGGGTCGCCCTTGGTAACGCAGGCCGCCGTGCCCACGAGCAATGCGGCTGCCGCGCCGGAAGTCACAAGCGCTGCCTCCACGCCGATCTGTTTGGCAATCGATCCGCCCGCAGCTTGCTGTAGCTCTCGCAGGTTGACAAAGCGGCGACTAGCTTCTTCCATAGCCTGCTTAACTTCTTTCAACATCAGCGAGCCACCCAGTATCGTGAGGATCCCTGCAGCGTTAATCAACGGCCGAACGCCGAGGTGCTCATAGACGTTGGCTGCGTTCGAGAGTGAAAATGAGGTGTTTTGTGCGGCTGTCATTGCGATTCCCGAGGCTCCAACCAATGTGCTAAGAAACCGACGTCGATCCCATCCTGATCCGATTACCATTTGTGCTCCAGTTGATCTGATGACGTCACCGGAGGGTAACCCTAGTAGATTACCGCTTCCTTGAATAGCATTCTCTCCACCTTGAATGAGATTAAGACCAGAGACTCTTTCTGCCCACGAACAGCGGGGTGACGGAATTCCAATTGCAGTAACTTGTCTTGCGGGCCAACCAGAGGACGGCCTTTGTGCTCGCGCGGAAAGACCAGCTCAAATTCACGGGCTGCGCCTTCTGCCACCCGGTAGTTGAGCAGTGGAACTTTTTCTCCTCCCGATCCGATCAGGAAGACAAAGTTCCTTAACGTATCCGTTGTTTGGGTATTCCAGTGACGGGCTAACTCTCGATCAGCGAGCTGCACGTTCGATCCGTATAAAACGCGCACCACGACGGTTTCAGGGAAGCGCACGGCCAGGAAGTTCTCTGCTCTCTGATCGGCTACACGTTTCAGTTCGGGCCGCAACTGATCATAGTTCACTCTGATCTGTTCCAGCCGCACCTGAGCTTGTCTGATGGGCAGCGCGGATCGAAATTGCGCTTGATAGGTGATCTCAGGTCGGGCCTCGCGCGCGCGCCCAGTGTCATCTGATCGGCCGGGATTCGGTATGCGAACATCAGGCGAAGCCGGATTCGGTTCTTGACGATCGATCCCAGGTCTCTGGAGCGGCTCGATTAGAATCTGAGTTAGCGTGTGTCGGGCAGCCCACGGCGAATCTTCCAATAATCTTCTGCATTCCTTTTCGGACCAGTGCCGATACTCCTTCTTTTGCCAAAACTCTCCGCTCTGTGCTGCGCCGAGCGCAACAAGTGCGAAGGCCAGTAGCAAGCTTCTAGTCATCATAAACACCAAACCTTCTTGACACGTAGGCTCCATTGTTTGAAAAGGGCGCGGCGAGCCTGAAAAGGCTCGCCGCTAAGGGAAACAAGCGAGATTAAAACTCGATTCTGGCGCCGAGTTGAATCTGTCTTTCAGAGCCCGTTAGGGTTGACGTTACTACACCGAACGAAGCGGGGTTAGTGAAGTCAAGAAAAGGATTGGTGAAGTTTGAGTGGTTGAACACGTTGAAGAAGTCAGCGGTGATACCGAACTTCACGCGCTCTTTTATCGTCGTCAGTTTTCCGATTGACAGATCGAGATTCCACCTCGAAAACCCGCGCAGCACGCTCCGTCCGGAGCGGCCGTCAGCGGCAATGTTGAGGGGACGGAAGCTCTTGAATACCGCTTCCGGGTTGGAAAACGCGTTCACTCCCGATCCTCTTGTAGCAGGATTGCCCGTGGTTCCGACGCCTCCCGAACCCGCGACGCCTGTGTGGACGCTGTTGCCGAAGTTAGGTTTCGTCAGTGGTATTGCGCCGGTGCCGGTGCCGAATATAGCTCCGGCGCCGAAAACCTGGAAGCCTTGCACAACGGTCTGCGGCAGACCGCTTGACGCAGTGTAAATCCCTGACACGTACCATCCGCCGATTGCTCTGTCGATCCAGTTGCCGGTGCTGAAGCGACGACTCTTGCCAAACGGCAGATCATACACGAAGTTTGCATTGGCGATATGCGTACGATCAAAGTCTGACGGGGCATAGTCGATGTTCCCGTCGAAGCTGCTGGAGAACTGTCCAACAAAGTTCTGTATCTGACCTATCTGGTCAAGTGACTTCGACAGCGTGTAGTTGAAATCGAACGTCAAGCCGTGAGAGGCTCGCTTGTGCAAAGTGACGATCAAGGCGTTGTAGTTCGACCGGCCGAGGCTCGTCCGTATGAACAAGTCAAGCGACTGTACATTGTTGTACGGTCCCTTGTTTGTCGGAATTCCCAAGAAGGGAATAAAGTCAATCCCCGTATTCCAGATGTTGTTGATGTTGCCCACAATGAAGTCGCCACGGAAGTTCGCCGCAAGAAACCCTGTTGCGCCTGCGAATAGCTGATTCTCGAACCAGGGTTGCGACTGCACTGTTCCTGAACCGCCCGGTCGCAGCGCTCTTGCAACTGCATCGAAGGCTTGTGCAAACGTTTGGCCGGATGCCTTGTCCTTGTGGAAGTAAGGCGCAGAGTTCAGGTTGACGTTTTGGTAAAGATTACGCGCGAATCTACCGATATAACCCACCTCTAACAACATCCTTCCCGGCAGCTCGCGTTGAATGGTGAAGTCAACCGCGTGGTTGTAGGGGTCCCTGATGTTTGGGTCCACAGTAAACGAGAGAAGCTCGCCGAATGGTTTCGCGGGCACGACCGGTGAGGTTACCGCCGTGTTTACCGGTACGGGAATATCACCGTCTATCCCTGCTCGGAATGGCTGGCCCGCAGCGTTCTTTGGGGCCGTGATATTGAGCGTCTGAGCGAATCCGACTCCTAGCATAGGAACGACGACGCTCGACACAGTGTTGAAGCGGTCGTAAAGCAGCGCGTATCCCCCGCGAATGACTGTCCGCCTTTCCCCGAAAAAGCGCCCGAGCAAACCTTCCTTGAATGAAGGTTGCCAGGCAACCGAAAGGCGCGGCGAGAAGTCTTTGCGATTGACTTTGAAAACGCCCCGGCCGCCCAGCTCCTTCACCGGAATATACGCAATGTCGGGGTTGAAGATATCACCCGCTCGGGCCGCCGCTTCTTTACGCCGCAGGTAATCCCGCGTGTCAATCAGCTCTTTGCCATCTTTAAAAACAAGCACTGTTTGCCTGTCCAACGAGTCTTTGGGCGGCGTATTCCACTGGTACTGCAATCCGTACGAGAGCGTGAGCGACGGCTTCATCCGCCACGAATCAGCGAAGTAGAACTCCCACGCACGCAACTTCGCGTTGTTAACCAGGCCTGTGCCGATTGGATTGGGTTTGAGATTGGCATCGCGCGTCGCAAGATAGGCTACGCTGTCCACGATCCCTAGCAACGAAACGTAGAGGTTGTTGTATCGGGAAACATCCGCTGCCTGCAGGCAATTTGTCGTCACACTCGCGCTACACGGAACGGGACGTTGCGCAGCTGGTATCACAACGCCGTTGGCGGCGGCCATGGACGCCACAGGGGTTGAGATTGAACCGATCACCTTATCGTTGCGGAAATGGAAGGTGGAGATGCGTCGCAGATTGCCTCCGAACTGAAGCGTATGTGTTCCTTTGGCCCACGTCGCGTTGTCAATGAATTGCGTCGTGCCGCCCCCCAGTGACTGTCGGCGTGCGCGCTGGGTATCGACGTCAATTGCCTCATCAAGCAGACCACCAGCCACGTTCACCGCAACGTTGAATCCAGCAATCGTCGTCGGATCGATCACCTTCAGATCAAAGTTGTCAAAGGCGTGGCCGATGCGTATTTCATTGACCAGGTTGGGGCGAAGAGTTCCAGTAACCGCTACCACCAGGTTCTTAGGTCGCTGAGTGGTAGCTGCCCCTGCTGCAAGATTAACGATGTCAGCCTGACCCGGGCTGAGTGCCGTACTTTGGTACAGCGTGCCCCGCGCTTCTACCGACCAATTGGAATTGATCTGGTGGTCAAGCCTGAGCACCCCGAAATTATCACGAAACGTAGAAGGCAAGTTGGCGGTGAAGCCACCAGTGTTCAGCCCGTCGCCAACCGTAGAATCGTTCGGCAGCGGCAACTTCCTTTCATACGCGAGTATTTTGGGGTTTGAGCCGAGACCGCGTGGGTCAAAAGTCTTCGGGTCGTAAGTTCTTACTACGCCCGAGGCGTCGCTGAATCGAAGAAAGCCGTCGCGGAAGCTCTGTGTTGGAACTATGCGCGTGACTGATGCCGTGCCGGGGACTCGCCTGCCTTCATAGTTGCCGAAGAAAAAAGTCTTCTCCTTCCAGATTGGCCCTCCTACTGAGAAGCCGAACCGATTGTCTATCAGTGGGGCCCTAACTAAGCCGAGTCGATTGTTCCTCCACGAGTTGGCGTTGAGGTTGTCGTTCCGATGATACTCGTAAGCTGAACCGTGAAACGCGTTTGTGCCGCGCTTGGTGACTAATGACACTTGCCCGCCAGCCGAACGCCCAAATGTGGCATTCGGATTAGCCACGCCCACTCGGAACTCTTCAACGGATTCCGATGGCACCGGCACAACTGTCCCCAGTGAGCCTCTGAATCCGACCTGGTCTGAAACATCCAAGCCATCAAGGCTGAAGGTATTTTGATCGCCGCGTGACCCTGCGACTTCGCCTCCCGGCGACACTGCCGGTTGGAGCAAAAGCAGCGAAGTGACTTGACGATTGACTTGCGGCAACCGCTTGATGCGATCGCCTTCGATTACGTTGCCGACTGTGGCATCGTCCTTTTGCAATTGGACCTCTCCAGTCGCGGTGACCGTGACTTGTTCAGAAGTCCCACCAGGCTGTAGCTGAACATCGACGGTAGCCACCTTGGTAATGTCTGCTTTGACGTCGGGCACCGTTGTCGTGCGAAATCCCTGCACGGTGATCGACAGATCATAGATGCCTGGATCGACCGATGCAAAGATGTAACGGCCTTCGTTGTTCGTAACATCGGTCTTCTCTGCTTTTGTTGCTTTGTCGATGAGTTTGACGGTAGCTCCTGAAACTGCGCCGCCTTGAGAGTCCGTCACTACGCCTGAAACTCTCGCAGTCGTCGCAGTCTGCGCAAAAGCGTTCGCGGGTAGCAAAGATGCGATCAGAACCAAAATCAAGAAGCGAGCGGCTTTCATAGACCTCTCCTTTGTGAGTGTTGGAATGGTTTCCCGATGCCCTAACGGACAGCACGGGCTCACTAGTATATTAATATAGGTTAATAAGTCAAGTAGATGTGCGTTAGTTAATCAAAGATTCTGCAAACCTGTAGGTTCATCCTTTTTTGCAAGCTTTGTTAGGGTTAGAACGCTCATCTAGGCCAACTATCGAGATAGGTTTTCTAATAGTTGACCTAGTTTTGACAGATATATACAATCTCGGTCGGTAGGGGCGGACCCTTGATGTTCAGCGGACAAGGGGAGGAGCGAGACATCCAGAGAACACTGAAAAGAAGAGGATCGCAGCCATGAAATGGTTCATCGATAAGGGCAGTAAGGTTCCTTTTTATTTGCAGCTCAAAGATCTGCTCAAGTACTACATCTCGACAGGTACAATTGAGAATAGAGAGCGGTTACCGACCGTCAAAGATTTAGCGAAGACATTAGAGATCAATTTCGAAACGGTGCGCAAAGCATATAAGGAGCTTGAACGAGAAGGTCTTGTATCCTGCGGACGAGGCAGGGGAACCTTCGCGAACGGACATGGGACTTCGCGCTCGATCCCTACGGGGAATAATGACTATGATTCTGATTTGACCGATTCAATCAAGAGTCTAATTCGGCGGTTTCTTCAACATGATATCGACCCGCAAGATATCAGGAGGACTTTCGATCAGTCGCTGAGTGAAATCTGCTCAGAGAACCCAAAAGAAATCGTGGTCTTTACCGAATGCAATCAGCTTCAGATTAGGGAAATCTCTGAGCTGCTTAGGCTCCACTTGGACTTAGATGTTAGACCGGTGCTAGTGGAGGAACTCAGAGAAGAAGTAGAGAAGATACAATCTAACAAAGGGCGAATAAAGGCGGTGCTAACAACCGGATTTCACATCACCGAGGTTCGTAATGCGTTGGCACACATCACGGTCAAGATAGATTTTCTGATCACTAACATGTCAACCGAAACCAGGCGAGCGCTGGATGCTTTCGATAAGTCTTCTCGCTTTGGATTTATTTGCCGAGATCAGGAATCGATCTCCTTCTACAGGGAGATGCTTAGTGCCGAGCTCGGAATTCGATCCAGCATACCATGTTGTATCCTTGCAGAAGAATCAAGAGTGAAGGACTTAATTGATTCGGTAGATGTCCTGCTGGTTTCGCCTCCGGTTTATGATGATATCAAAAGAATGGCTCCGCCGAGTCTTCCAGTGTTTAACGTATTTGACCGAGTTGATCCAATGTCGCTCAAGGTGGTCAAAGAGGGCATTCTCGAAGGGAAATGACAGGCCGATCTTGGGGTGGATTTTTGTGCCAAAGCGAATTGGGCTATAGCAGTTCCGATATTCGGCTTTCGCGAAGAGTTCGGCAGCTGTCTACATCACCAATGCAATCGAGTCTCTTAACATGTCGCTGTGCAAGATAATCAAAAACTAGCCATCCTTTCCCAGCACTTGATGCGGTGATGACGGGCGTACAGTTTAACTTCTGTTTCGCTTACGACCGTTCCAGCGCGACACGGGCCGCAGTCATAAGAATCCGGCTACCTCCCAGAATCGTTCCGCGTACCGTTCCTGAGACTTTTGACTCGCCGCCGGCACGCCGCCGGTAATCTACTGGCACCTCTAGTATTCTCAGACCGGCTTTGGCGGCGCGCATCTGCATTTCCAGAGGCCAGCCATAAGACATTTCACGCATTCCAAGTCGTTCGAGTTCACCGCGCCGAATTGCCCGAAACGGTCCCATGTCTGTGTAAGACACCCCATATAAAAGCCCTACCAGCAGACCAGCCGCACGTCCCGCAATGACCTGCGTGAGGTGCATGCTGCCTGGCTCACGCCGTCCTCGCAGGCGCGAGCTGATGACAAAGTCGTGCGTACCGTCTAGGATGGGATCGACGAGTTTGACTATCGACTCGGGATACTCGCTGCCGTCACCATCGAGAAAGACGACGATATCGCACTCCGACGCGCAAGCGCGAACGCCAGCCTGGCACGCGCTGCCATAACCGCGTCGCGACTCTCGAACGACCCGGGCCCCAGCGTCACGCGCGCGTTCGACCGTGCGATCTCGACTGCCATTGTCGACGACGATCACTTCGCCGGCGATATCCCGTGGTACGGCGCGAACCACCTCTCCGATCGTTGCTTCTTCGTCGAGAGCAGGAATCACAACCGATACGCGAACTCTTACTGGTACCTCAGCTGTCGTTGCTGTCATGGCATGTTCTTTCTCAAGTTGCGAGGGCTGCTTCTCACGGGCGGCCGTCTTCGACTCGCACCGTAACCAAAAGGTCAATGCAGTGATGAAAACAAGCGGAGCGTACAACGCCAGATCAATTGTAAGCCGCCGCTCCGCTTCGCCGAGCCAAAATGAGTAAAGCATGAAGCTGGCCGAAGTCACGTAGAACAGCGGCGCTGACGGCGCGACGCACAGAAAAGGGATGAGCCACGTGAAGTACCAAGGGTAACGGGGCGAAAGCAGGATTGTGAATATCGCCGCAAGCGTCAAAGCCCGCCCGATGTAATGGCTCTCGGTGTGCCCCCGCCTCCTCAAAAACCGAAGAGTAAGTCCGGCAAGAATGAACCCTGCGAAGATGAGGAAGGCTGTTTCTGGAAGCGCTGGTACCGAGAACAACCTGCGTGCGAGCGACAATATAAAGAATCGTTCGCCGTTTCGCATTCCCTCTTCGGCCATGTACCCAGGTATATATCCAAGCACAGCCTGAGCCCCTACGGTGAGGTACGGCACGTAAGCGACGATCACCGTCAGTCCGAAAACAACAGGCATTTTCCAACTCCAGCGGCGATAGAAGGCGGGGAACAGAATCGCCGGATAAAACTTCACGAGGGCCGCCGATGCCAACGCCAAACCCGTCGCCGCTTCCAGACCACGTCGGCGCGCAAGCAACGCAAGAGTTATGAATGCTATTGCCGCGGCGTCAACGTGTCCGCTTCCGGCAAATTCCCAAACGATCAGCGGGTGCCACGCATAGATCAGCGCACGCTGCCGTGGCAAACCGAACGAAGCCAGCAATGCCACTAATGCCCACATCGTGATCGCTTCAAACCCAACCATCGTCGCTTTCATCCAAGTTACCGATTCGCTTATTCGCGTCGTCAGCAGATATATTCCCTCCGCCACCGGCGGATACATGGTCGGAGCGAACTCGCGACGATTGATGTATGGATAAATTGCTTCGTCTCTAAGTGGCGCCACAGCCTCGTCTGCGGGTACGTATCGGTACGGATTGACTCCCGCCGCTTGAACGCGGCCATCCCAAACATAACGGTACACGTCATCTGAAAGAAGCGGCGGCGCCGTCAACATGGTCAAACGAAAAAGCGCTGCGAAGATCAGAACGATTAGCAAGGTTGACCGCGATGCGGACGCGCGCCACACCACCCACACAGCGACGAGGTAAACGCCCGATTGAATCAAAGCAACCTTGATGAACCAGACAATGTAGTCCAGACCCTGACTGTCGGCTTGCAGACTGTGGAGGCTATAGCGAAACAGAACAAACAACACTCCGCCAAGCACCACAAGTGCGAGATTCGCCTGGGTGACGACAGAAGTAAATCGCGTTTTGAGTTGAGGCCTGGTCAACGATCCGGCTCCGGGCGCGAAGACAAACCGCCCGGCCAGATGCGTTCGCGCCCATCTTTCTCGATCAATTGCGCGAGGTAATCACGCGTGAACGTCGCCGCGTAACCGTTTGCGCGGTGATCTCCATTCGCCGAAAACAACTCGTCGCATAGGCGGGCTAGAGTTCCCGCATCATCGAGGTCGTACCAGGGTGCCAGCAGTGGAACTTCTAGACGAAGCTAAGATGCGCGGGGGGGCGTTTGCGTGAGAACTTTCGCGGTGCTCCACTCGATATCGTTGAACAACCGCCGGTGCGCGCGCTTCAAGCCTATGAGATAGTAACCCCCGTCCTCGGCGGGACCCAGCACAACAGGATCTCCCGAATGCGCGAGAGCGTAAACCGCGCTGCTGAGAAGCTCGCTCGGCAACGTCGGACTATCGGCGTTGATCAGACATACTGATTCGTAACCGAGGCCAAGCAAGGTCTCGGTCGCGTTTAGAAGTCTTTCGCCCAGAGACGCGCCATATTGGGCAAGAAGACTGAATTCCTTTGGGAGCAAGTCCTCGAATGTTTGCTCAGAACCGACGGGCGTGTATACGACGACCGCATCTGCGCCTTGCCGGGCGGCTATGCCGGCCACATTCGCTATAGTATCCCGAAGAGAACACAAGCTCAATGCAGCAGCTTCATCCGGAGTAAGCGGCGGAACGAGGCGAGTCTTGACTTGGCCGGACAGGGGAGCTTTTGCCATTATGCCCAGCGCGTGGGCGCTACGCCGCATGCGCGCATTTAGAACCTCACGTTTCTCTTTCATCGCAGAAAAGAGGTTACTACCACAGCGGAGAATCGGGATAGCGCCGAGCCAGGACGGCATCTATCCCCCATTTGCTGCCAGCTGCGCCGAGGGCAATACTGAACGCGGCCATCATCGGCACAAGCAGCTCCCAGATCCACGCCGTCCCCCATTCGGAAATCCACAGCGAAGCGAGAAAGGCAAACGCTGCGAGCCCGACCGGACGTATCAACAGCCCCAACACCAAACACACGCCAAATGTGATTTCAGTGACGGCTTGCACCGGTCCCATTACTGCCGAGTGGCTCGCCATGAACTGCATGATGCTCTTCCAGAATGCGGGAGCTGTTCCCGCGGTCGCGTAGTAATTGATCAGTCCGGCGTAGCCATCGGGCGTATACAACCCCTTGCCTCTGTTCTCGAAGAATACCCACACAAACATTGCACCCAGCGTCACGCGCATAAGCGCCAGCGCGATCTGAGCGCGCCTCGCTCGATTGTCTTTGTCGGTAACGTTGTTGGTCATTTGGTATATCTTGGTCTTTCACACCACAGGTTTTTTTCTAGCTGATTCCGGCGACGATCGTCGTGCAGGCGCTTGCACTTTTAGGCAAATCCCCGGTCGCAGTCATTTTGTATTCAAGTTTTATAGTCTCGCCGCGAACAAACGGGCAATATTCGTCAGGCTGGTAGAGACTGCCTCGAAGCATCCGGCGACCGGGGCAGCCGCCTCCGCACGTATCGACGAATTGACAACTGCGACAGAACTCAGGAATCACGCGAGTCTGAGCGAACGGCTCGCTCTCTGTTATTGCCGTCCCAAGCTCTTGCAACTCCGAGAGAGTCATCTTCTTACCGGGCCAGTATACACAGGGCATTACTTCTCCGCGCGGCGAAACTCTTACCGTCTCGACTCCGCAGCCACACCGGCTTCCGTTCAGGCCCAGCACCGCTCGCACGATTGGCTCGTTGCAGATTTTGATCTCTGTTTCCGCGAACAGGCTTCTATAGCCCGCCCAGAACTGCTCGTAGGAGAGTGTGAATGCATCGGTCTTCACAGGCTGGTAAGCATTGACCCGCAGCATCGCTCCGCGGCTGGCGGCAATTCGAGCAATCTCGGCCATCCTATGGTAGTTGATACTCATCATCACTGCGGTAATAGCCACGCTCACGCCCAAACGACGGCAACGCTCCATCTGTTCTTCGATCAAGCGCCAGTTGCCTTTACCGCGAAACTCGTCTTGCTCGGGCTCAGTGGGAAAATCGAGTGAGAACTCGACATCGTGAAAGTAGCATACCTCCTCATCAGATAGCGCTTTGATACTGTATCCATTCGAGGTTATGGTTATCTTTACTTCGCGCTCTCTCAGATACGCAAGGATCCGCATGAATTCTGGGTGTAGAGCGTTCTCGCCCGTTCCAAGATTAATCGCGCGCAGAGGAATGCTTTCACAGAGGGTCTTGATGTCGTAAATCGAGAGATAATCGACTTTGTCCACATCTCTGTAGCAATGCGCGCAAGCCAGATCACACGCATTAGTGAGACCAACTCCAACCGAGAAGAGCATGCGCACTCCCTTCTATACCGCAGCGCGAAGATGCGGTCCTCCATTAGCGATCTGTTAGTAAAGCACAGTGATTCGTCTGATACGAGCTCGACAAAACCGGACGTGTCGGAGAGTGGATTCATAGACAGCCTAAGAAGGTTCCCCCACCTCTTGCCCAGATACTAATATCCGATCATGAGTGGTCTTATTCCAGCGGTTCATCACATAGCAGCGCGTAGATTAGAGACCCGCTATCGCCACTTTAAGGATCGCCATCGACGGCGACTGCGCTCTTCTGGAGCATCATGGCACCGCGACGCAGCTTCCTATCGCGCTTGAAAACCTTATGCTGCAGTCTTGAAAGCTATGACCCAAATCGTGTCTTTAGGACACGATATCGAGTTTGAGACCACCCTCGGCGGGCTGATAGTCATACCGTCATCGGCCGAAGCCACGAAGTAGATGCGATCGCAAGGGGCCTTGTTGCGATCGCTCTCATGTTGCAGCTAGCCCACGCCCTCGGTGCCGCTGGAGCGATACGGCGATGGCAGTGAAGTAAGCCGGGCCTGCCCCCTTCGGCGTACAGGACCTTCGGGACGGACCAAGTTTGACCGCCATCTAAAGTAGCCACAGACACGCCGCGGCAAGAACCTCTCGGGGGTCCGGGCCGATGTCGCCGCCATTCCCGGCGCGTGGCTTATGACTCTCGCGTCGTTTGAAGAGCCGCTGCCGCGGATCAAGGCGGCAAGCTAAACTTTGACGGACTTCGCAACCGCAAGTTGGACAACTTCTTCGGGATCACCATCTGAAGTCAGCACACAAAAGACCGCTCCCTCCTGCCAGAATACGATGGTCAGGCCATCGTCGCGGTAGATGTAAAAAAGGATTCCCTTTTCTTCGCGCAAGGTGGCGCCGCCTGGCGGTAGTTCGGTTGCGTGCCCCGGGTACATCTGACAGATCAGAACTCGGCGATTCTTCCCACGGTAAACGAACAGGGCGCTCTGGCGGCCTATCAGTTGGTGTATTCGACCGCCCAGCAAATGATAGTTCATCATTCCAAGGTCAAAGACTCGCGTGTCGAAAGCAATGCCCGCGGACAAGAAAAACCTTTCCAGCTCTTTCTCGTTGCCGGTCTCCAAACTCAGAGGGAGTGTTTCAGTCTGGTAGTTTCGATAATCCCGCGCGACTGCCAGGGGCAACGACGCTGTCTCAGTGGGCAACCCGGGTTTTCGTAGAATAGAATAGGACAGCACCAAGACGACGGCAGCCGCGAGGATGAAACCGTAAGTCAGGAGCGCTCTTCGCGGTGGCCACCGGAAGGGCCGCGAAAAGAGCCCGACGCGCGAGCCACAGTCTTCAAGGTCCAAGGCCTTCGAAATGCTTTCTTCCAGTTTCGCGGGCATGGCTTTAAGCTCGAACTGTTGCCGGGAAATCTCTTTGGTCCAGCTCAAGGCCTCGAACTCCCGTTTACACTCCTGGCACGATTCAAGATGGCGCTGCACCTCCGGACGCGCATCGTAGTTCAACCGGTCATCGAGCAGCTCCTGCATCTCTTGCTTAAAATGTCGGGTCTCTGACGACATGCCTGTCATTTCGCCTTTTGAACGTAACCTTTTTTCAGAGCGTACTGATGTAGTTCAATAAACAACAGCTTGCGCGCCCGAAAGAGCCGAGAGCGTACCGTCCCCACCGGACAATTTAAAATACCGGCTGCCTCCTCGTATGACATCTCTTCCACATCCACAAGCAACACGACCGAACGGAAACCTTCGGGCAGCCGGTTCAACGCTTCATCTACTTCCACAGCGACCTCGTTGAGATTGAGCGCTCGATTCGCGTCCCATTCACTTGCCAGACAGCGGTGAAATCTCTCTTCCAATTCCTCAATCGAAACCGCTTCGGGTTCGCGCTGGTCCTTGCGGTATTTATTGAAGAACACCGAATACAGGATAGTAAACAACCATGCCTTGCAATTCGTTCCCGGAGCAAAGTTAAGAAAAGTGCGGTAGGCTCGCAGGTAGGTCTCCTGGACCAGGTCACCGGCATCCTCAGGATTGCGGGTTAAACGCCGGGCGGCGTTATAGAGCGATCGGGTGAAGGGCAGGGCGACCACTTCGAATTGGGCCCTTTTATTCCCGGCGCCAATAATGGGCGAATCCGGCATGAGGAACTCTATCTACTGAAACTGCGAACAGATGCCATCCACCGACGACCGTGCCGACCGAATGAAAGACGATCGCTCAAAAATCGATGCTGAAAATCCCGCCTTATCTTTAGTATTTGCGTTTCAGGTGTATTTTCTATTCGTTTCTTTCCCAAACACCGATTTTTTATTCCCAGGTGGGAACTTTACCCTGTCTTATGATTGTTGAACAGTATGTCGACGCTTTTTGCTTCAGAAATCGCTCGCGATTTCTTGTAGGGATGGTGTCAGTAAATCGAACGCGGGAGGCTGCTATCAAGCCGTATCCCACGACACACACTACCCGCGCGATTTTCCTTACGTGCGAATGAAGCAAACGGAACCAAAACGGAAGAGGAGACTCAGTAAATGAAAACCAGAAAAAGAGGCTTCATCCTGTTGGTCTGTCTAGTGGCGCTTGCAGCATTTGGTCCGTCGCTGCACACCCAAAACATCACCTCAGCCAGCACGCCTGCTGTCGGGCAGGACACCGGGGTACAAGGGTCTGCGTCGCAGAACGGACCGCGCTTTGAGGTCACGATTACCAATCTGACGCGAGGGCAGCAATTTACTCCCGTTCTTGTGGCCAGTCACAAAGAGGGAGTCAGGCTCTTTACTCTGGGACAGGCGGTGAGCACCCAGTTGGCGACCTTAGCCGAGGAAGGAAATACGGCGCCGCTGACCACCCTGCTTTCAGGGATGCCGGAGGTCAAGGATGTTGTTTCATCTGGAGGCCTGACAGATCCCGGGAAATCGGTGACTCTGACCGTTGAGGCGCCCGGAGCATTCGACCATCTCAGCGTCGCCGCTATGTTGATCCCAACAAACGACGGATTCTTTGCGGTCAACGGGGTTGAAGGGCCACGAGGAAACACTACCCTGACGCTTTTTTCTCCGGCCTACGATGCCGGCAGCGAAAGAAATGATGAGCTTTGCTCCTCAATCCCGGGCCCTTTCTTTTCGGAATGCGGGGGACCCGGCGGGGGCGGGATGCCCGCAGGCGGCGAAGAGGGATTTGTCCATATTCACGCTGGGATTCATGGAATCGGCGATCTGATGGCTGCTCGCCGGGACTGGCGAAACCCTGTTGCGCAGATCACTATTCGCCGTCTCAGATAAGAAGCTCGACGCACGAAGAACGGGAAGATCAACCTGGGAGATCCATCTCATCGTGTTCTCATCGATAACAACCATGTTCCTGTGAACAGTGATTATCACTTTGAAAGCGGACTTTATGAGCAATCGGAAGGAGTATCACTGGGTGGCGCTTTTCGCAGCAGCCGCCTCATTCTTCGTTTACGGATTCCAGTACGGATTCTTGCCCCTTCATTCTCCGAGTGAAGACCCACAGGCTGTCCGAGCGGATGCGGCAGAGTCAGTCCTGTCGCCATCGACTCCCGCGCCTGCCAGAGCCACTTACAAGGTGGATGCGGATCAGAGCCGATTCAACGTGCGCGCATACGTCGGAGGCTTGTTATCTTTATTCGGGCACAATCACACCATTGCAATCCGCGACTTCACCGGCACGGTGCAATTCACTTTCGGCACCGTGGAGCCAGCTTCACTTCAACTCCAGATTAGAGCCGATTCACTTGCCGTCACCGACAAGGTGAGCGAGACCGACCGCCAAAAAATCCAGTCCGCCATGCGCGAAGAGGTGCTTGAAACAGCTAAGTACCCGGAGATCGTCTTTAACAGCACCAACGTCGCTGCGGCCAGGATTGACGAGGGAAAGTATCAGGCCAGGATTGACGGGGATCTCACTCTGCATGGAGTCACTCGCGGCGCGACGATCAATGCCCAGCTACAGTTTGGAGACGGCAGCTTACGGGGGCGTGGCGAGTTCTCTTTGAGACAAACCAACTACAACATCAAACCGGTTGCGGTGGCGGGCGGCACTATTAAGGTCAAGGACGAGTTGAAGTTCTCGTTCGATATCGTCGCTGCTCAAAGATGAGGCAAGAACGCTTATCGAATCTGGATCGCTGCTTACGGGCCGAAGTTCACTGCAAAGCATGGTGGAATAGGAGATTAATGATTAATGACGAAACTTAGAGCTTTGATTTTACCAGCACTGCTTCTTGGTGGCGCGATAAGCGCCTCAGCGCAAAGTCATGAGATCGGTCTGCTGTTAGGCGGAAACACGACAGGCGACCGGGAGCTAAGGTCACCTCAACCGGGCTCTGTGCGTATTGGCGCCGGTCTAACGTACTACGCAAATTACGCGTATCGGTTTGCGGGATTCAAGGCCCTTTCGGTTCATCTTGAGGTCCCATTTGCGGCCGCCCCGAGCGCGGATCTCAGATCTTCAAACGTTACTGTCCCGCGTAACTACGCGTCACTCTTCATTACTCCCGGGATAAAGGTCAAGTTTCTTCCCGACTCAAACATATCTCCTTATGCTGTGGTGGGAGGCGGATTCGGGCGATTCGAAGAAAGTGCCTTTCGCATCGACAATCAGCCCAATCTTGGACCGCGCGGAACCAATCGCGGCGTCTTCGATTTTGGAGGCGGTTTGGATTTGAATCTGCTTCGCTTTCTGAGCATTCGCGGCGAGGTGCGCGATTTCGTTTCCGGCAGCCCAAACCTTAATGTGCAGCTTTCGAGAAGCCGCCAGCACAACCTCCTCTCCTCTGGAGGGATTGTGTTTCGGTTTTGACCACAAATACGGTCTTACAGGATCCTCCGTTACCTTCGCCCCATGATTTCTAGAAGGTCGCCACACCTTGTGGCCGAGTGCCTGGTGGCACAGGCAGCATGATCGGCGATTGACCTGCTTCGGCCACCCTCCCGGTTGGGTTGATTCTCAATACGTGCAGCGTGTTCCCTTCGCCCAGCGGGATGGAGGCGTCTGCGCGTTGAGTGATCACATACAAGAACTCGCCGCGCGGGTCCAGTTCTATCTGAAATGCGTTACCCAAGCCCCCGAGTAGGGCACCTCAGTTGCATCTAGGCTGCCTGATGCTTGCGCCTTAACCAGAAGGCTCTCTTTTCTTGCGTCCAGATATTTCTTATTAGGGTTACCAAATCCAATTCCTGAGCCTCAACGTAATCTTGGTCAGTGGAAGCGAAAATGAACTCATAGCCTGGACGCACTAACGTCAACACCGAACAACCCCTAGAATTTGACCTCAGGTTGACTAGGGTTTGGGAGGAGTTATGCGCGACTTGTGACAACAAGAAGAAGAATCTCAAGTAGTTTCAATCTCATCTATACCCTGGCAGGATTCAACGTGCATACCTGTGCAAGGGAAGTCCCGATGTCGACGCTGACTCGCAACGGGGCACACCGACGATCCGCTGGACCCGAATGCCGTGATCGGCGTCTGGGCCACGGTCGAGCGGGTAGATTCAACAGCAGGGGCAGGCAGGTCCCGCCATTCACTCAGGTTTCGCGGTTTGGCAATCCTTTGGTTAACGAGGTAGTCATCCCGCCAGGGTTGAAAGATGCTTTCAACGCTTCAACTCCGGAGAATGATGAGGTGCTTGCCCCGTTCATACTCGACCCACAACTTCCCAAGTTAATTAAGGCGGGCCCGGCAGCGGGCGGGACAACGATCAACATCCCCCCGCCGCCACGCAATGCTCTGGTAGCTATTTTCGGCACGGGAATTCCCGCTGGGTTGGTGCCCGGCTTCCAGAACTTTTCGTCGACTGGATTCCCGCATGAATACCAGCGTCTCAACGTCTCGATTCCACCAAGCGCAAGCCCGAATCGGTTAGGGCTATTGGGTGGAGACCATGGAAGCCGCACGAGCATCACGTGCAACGGTGATGTTGTCCAAGCAAAATGATGATCCACAAGCGTAACTCAGGGTGGTGAGTGGTCTTCGGATCGCTCACCGCTATTGTCGGGATAAACATGGCAATGAAGCCAACGAAGTTCAAGCACGCCCTCACGGCGCTAATTTCGCTTTCTTCTCTCTGCCTGGCGGTCTACGGCATTCGAGCCATGGCTGACCGGCCGAAACAAGAAACTCTGTCGCGCCCATCTACGTCCCCAACCTCTGGGGAGACTGTTGGCGCGATCAGATCAAAAGCGACTCTCCTGCTCACGTACCACCGCTTCGGGGAAGCGCTTGAGGTAGCACGCCTCGCCCAACTGTTAAGGCCCGAAGATCACCTCATCTATGGAGCGTTGACGGATGCTCTGGTGGAGTTGAGGTGGTATAAGGAAGCGACGAAGCTTTGGCCATCACGCACCGCGAGCGGGCGGCGCGGTCTGACATTTACACCTTGTGACGCGCTGGCCTGGTGCTTGTTCAAAAAAGGCAAACTATCAGACGCCAAGGAAGCGATAGACGAAGCGATGAGACTAGGCACTCGCGATGCGCAGATCTACTATCATGCCGAGGTGATCTTTAACGCCCTCGGAAACCGAAGAAATGGCGTAAAACATTTGAAGCTCGCGCTCAAGATCAACCCTACGATTGATGTTCTTCAGGCAGATGTCGCCAAGCGAACAATCAACTCGGAATAAACTCGGAATAAACGAGGAACGTTATGCCCAAAGCGCACACCGCTTCAATGCGTGGACCCTATGCGTTTATATTTTTCGTCGCGTTAATCCTTGTTGCCGTGATGGCCGAAAAGGGAGTTGCGCACCCGCTCGGAAACTTCACCGTCAACCACTTCGCCCGAATAGAGATCGGCGCGAAAAGAGTGAAGATCCGTTACGTCGTAGACATGGCAGAGATAGCCGCCTTCCAGGAGATGCAGGCCGCGGGCATCAAATTCGGGGATCAACCATCCGGTTCGAACCTCGAAGGATACTTGGAGCAGACGGTCGAAGATTTTGCTGATGGAATTTTTCTCACTGTTGACGGCAACCGTATCAGGCTGCATCCTACGGCGAAAACAATCAGCTTTCCCACTGGGGCGGGCGGGCTTTTCACCTTGCGGATCGAATGTGAGTTAGAAATCGCGCTGACCTTAGAAAACACAAGCGCCGCCCGCAGGATCCGCTTTGAGGATAGCAACCATCGTGACCGCATCGGGTGGCGTGAGATTGTTGTGCTTCCCACATCCGGCGTGACGATCTTCGACAGCACGGCGTCCGGCAGCGCTGTCACCGACGAGCTCAAAACATACCCAGAAGATATGTTAAGCGCCCCTCTTAGTGAGCGCACGGCTGAATTCTCAATCACGAATGGATCGGTCCCCGCCGGCTCCGCCGCCCTGCTCACTCGCGATGGCCGTAAGTTCGGTCCCGCTCGCGACCGCTTCGCCGAGCTTATTTCAGTACCCGAATTGACCCCTGCCGTGGCGCTGTTGGGCTTACTCATCGCCGCCGCGCTCGGCGGCCTGCACGCTCTCTCGCCAGGTCATGGTAAGACCGTCGTCGGAGCTTACCTGGTGGGGTCACGGGGGACGGCGCGTCATGCGGCCTTCCTCGGGCTGACGGTTACGATCACGCACACAATAGGCGTGTTCGCCCTCGGCCTCGTCACGTTATTCGCGTCGCAGTACGTCGTCCCGGAGCGCCTGTTTCCTATCCTCAGCATGATCTCAGGCGCGTTAGTCCTGACCGTGGGGCTAACGATACTAATCCGCCGGCTGCGGGCCGCGTTGAACCAATCCACGAGCAGTGAGATAAATCATACTCATACGCATGACGGGCATGCGCATAGGCATGTCGGCTCACTCGTCGGTCATCCGCATCACGTTGAAGAGCATACACATGGCGATCACGATGAAGCTTTATCTCTGACACATTCGCATGGTGGAGCGGCGCACACGCACCTTCCTCCCGGCGCGGATGGCTCGCACGTCACCTGGCGAAGCCTGTTCGCGCTCGGCGTATCGGGAGGCCTGTTGCCTTGCCCGTCCGCTCTCGTCGTTCTGCTGTCGGCCATCTCTTTACAGCGCGTCGGTTATGGCCTCGTCCTGATAGTCGCTTTCAGCATGGGACTGGCGGCGACGCTGACAGGAGTGGGGCTAGCGTTCGTATACGTCGGGCGCTTTATGAAGCTTTCTCATCGGTCGAATCGTTTCGCGCGTGCCCTGCCCATCTTCAGCGCTTTCGTGATCACGTGCGTCGGGGCGGCAATCTGTTATGAGTCGCTCGCGCAAGCCGGTCTTGATGTGGGAAAAGCATTCGCCGGACTGATCAGTGTCTTTAATCACTCTGCGGCTCAGGACGCTTCGGTCTCAACCGCGTCACTACTCGGCCTCGGCTTTATTCTCGGCCTCAAGCACGCGGTCGAGGCCGATCACCTGGCGGCAGTTTCCACCATCGTGAGCGAGCGCAAAAGCATCCTCGGCTCTTCGCTCGTGGGAGGGCTGTGGGGCGTGGGCCACACCGTCTCACTTCTTATCGCGGGAGTCGTCGTTATTCTGCTACGCGTCGAGATCAGCGAGCGGACGTCGCTCGCCCTCGAACTCTGCGTTGCGCTGATGCTCGTTGCGCTCGGCGCGAGCGCGTTAGCAAAACTCCTGCGCGGCGCCAGGGTTCACACCCACTCCCACCGACATGGTGCCCGCAAACATCTGCATCCTCACCTGCATGACCGGTCGCACGAAACAGAGGGTCACTGGCATCACGGCGATCGGCCCGGAGCGCGCCCCATATTTGTAGGGATGGCTCACGGGTTTGCGGGGAGTGCCGCGTTGATGCTTCTGGTCCTATCAACTATACCTTCGCCGCTCGCGGGGCTGGGCTACATCGCCGTCTTCGGCATCGGGTCGGTCGGCGGGATGCTGGTGATGAGCGCGCTGGTCAGCCTGCCGCTTCGGTTCACGGCCACTCGCTTCGCCCGCGCGAATCTTACCTTGCGCTGGTTGACGGGCATCTTCAGCATAGGCGTCGGCATGTTTATGATTTACGAGATCGGCTTTGTGGATGGCTTGTTCCAGTGACAAACACCCGCCGGTGACGCGAGACTAAATACAACGTGCAGGCGAGCGATTGATCTAACAAGGTAGGAGCTAATCTGATGATAGCGATCAGTTGCGAGACTAAAAAATGGTACGTCCGAGCTTTCGTTCTCCTATGGCTGACTTTCCTTATGCTTAACCGGGCATCTGCCCAGACGGGCTCTACGCGCATCCTATCAGGAATCGTCGTCACTGATAAGAATGAATCCCTGGCGGCAATCTCTCTGACGGTACGGTACTCTTCCGGCGAGATGAAGTCGTTGAGCGATGAAAACGGCAGGTTCCGTTTCATAGTTCCCGATGGGCCACTAATGTTAAAAGTTGAAGGAAAGAACATCACGCCAACAGAAGAGCATTTAAGGGCGGGAGACGCGACGGAAGGGCTTGAGATTAAAGTCCGGTTCATCTTGCCTCTCGTGCATGAAAGCGTCGTCATCCAGGCTACCGCGCTCGATCCCGGTATCGATCGTCGTGATGATGCGACCTACAAAAACACCTTATTCTCAAGGGACGATCAGGTGTTTCAGACGTTGAATGCTGGCATCAACGCAGGTCAACATGAAGGCGGCGGAAAGTCGCTTGAGATTCGCCGCTTCGGGTTCAACCTCGATCACGGTGGCGTCAGCGGCGGGTTGAAAGTGCTCGTTGATGACGTCCAGCAGAATCAGGGAACTCAAGGTCACGGACAGGGCTACCTCGGCCAGTTGAAGAGTCTCACCCCTGAACTGATTGAGGAGGTCAATATCCTGAACGGGCCATTCAGCGCCGAGTACGGCGACTTCTCTGGTCTAGGCGTGGTCCACATCCGATTGAGGGAGAGCTTTCCTGACCAGATCACGGCGCGCATTCAGGGCGGGTCATTTGACACCTTCCGGTCATTCCTCGCTTACAGCCCTTATTTGAAGAATGCCAACTCCTTCATCGCATATGAAGCAAGTCGGACTGACGGTCCTTTCAAAAACCCCTTACGCTACAAGCGGGATAATATTACCGCCAATTACACCTGTCGCATCACCGACAAAGAGGCATTGGGGTTCAAGATAAACGCCGGACGGAACGACTTCTTCTCATCCGGACAGATACCATTGGACGAAGTCGCGGCCGGTCGGCTTGATCGCTTCGGCTTTGTTGACCCTTTCGATGGGGGCCGCGTGCGGACGGGAGTATTCGGCGCTTATTACCGCAAGGAGTGGCAGGGCGGCGACATTTTCAAACTCGATGGCTTTCTCTCTCGCTCGCTGTTTGACCTTTATTCCAACTTTACCTTCTTCTTAAACGATGAGGTGAACGGCGATGAGATTCAGCAGCACGATTCGCGCCTGCAAGAAGGAATTAATGCCCAATACATTCATCCGTATAAGCTCTTCGGGCGGCAGGCGTTGCTCGTACTCGGCGGCAACTTTCACGACAACCAGATCAACGTTGGTCTCAATCACACGGTTGAGCGCAATCCGATTGAAGCCTTCACCAGCGCGCTCGCCCACGTGCCCAACGCCGCCGGGTATATGCAACAGGGTATAGAGTTGATGGGCGGGCACCTGCACCTCGACGGCGGACTCCGCTATGACTATTTCAGATTCAGGGTGGATGATGAGATCAACCCGCTGGCATCGGGCGCTCAGAGGGCAGCGCGCTTTCAGCCGAAAGTCAACGTTGCCTATTCGCCCTCCGACCGCGTGCCCCTGACGATATATTTCGATTACGGACGAGGCATATCGAGCCAGGATGCGCGGGGGGTGGTGCAGAGGCCGCAAGCGCCGAAAATTTCGACCACCGACTTTTACCAGCTCGGCACTTCGCATCACCTGAAACGATTCTCTCTGAGCACGGATTTGTTCCTTATAGACCGGTCGAATGAGCAGGTCTACATTCCCGATGACGGTAGCTTCGAGTTAAAAGGTCCCAGCCGGTCTTATGGCGGCGAGGTCAAAGCCTCGGCGCAGATCACCCGCGTCCTGTCGCTCAACGCCGGAATGACTCGTGTAGGCAATGCCTTTTACAGGGGAACATTCCCCAGAGCCTACGTAGACAGTGCGCCGCACCTGGTCGCAAATGCCGCGCTAACACTTGCTGGGTGGTTCGGGTTTAACGGTTCACTGCGATACCGACACATCAGCAATTATCGACTTGACGGCGAAGACCCCGGCATTCGCGCCTCGGGTCTCGATGTGTTGGATTTCAACGTGGCGAAGCGCATCCGGCATTGGGTTGATTTCAACCTGTCTATCGACAATCTAAATGGCAAGCACTACTTTGAAACGCAGAATCTCTTTGAATCACGTCTGCGGCCACGTGATCCGGTCGTAGCGCGCATTCATGGAACACCTGGATATCCGATCACTGTGACGGCGGGATTAAGTTTCTACTTATCGGGGAAGTAATACCTTTTCCTCTGTCAATTATCTTTATCGGCGCGTTGACGAAGGTACCCGGTGCTTCAGCATAGATTTCACGATGTTGAAATCAAGTGTGTGGAAAGAATTGAGTAGCAGAATACGTTCTCTGAGTTGGACGCTTATGGATAAGAAATATCGAGCATGAGGGACGAAAGATGAAGCGAAGGCCTCAATACACTGCGGCAAAGATTGCCATAGTATGCTCCTGACTACCGTTCTTGCTTTTACCTCCTCGCATAACCAGCGCGCAGAATAATAATGGAAAGGGGCGATACTTCTTTCAAGAGATGTAAGACGCCCAGGATAGAACTGCCTGCGAGTGAAAGACTCGTAACGTCGTCGCCAGCAGCCGTTACATTCCGTAAGTTAAAGCCTCCATCCCTGGATGAGTCGGACTCGTAGAGCGTGCTTCCCGTTCGATCGGTAACACGAATGAACCTACCGTTGATCTCTGGCGCCAGATGTTCCTTGATTTCCTCGGCAACGTACGATTTGGCCGCTCACACTAACATTGACCACAGCGTTTCTCCGATCTGTCGCGCCTCTTTCGCGGGTGAGTTCGCAAGGGTTCTCAGGTATTGACGGAGTCCGACATTGGATCGACAATCCGAACAGGATTAGCAATCCCCCGATAGTCCCGCGTACCATATACGGTCAAGCGGAAGCGGGTGGAGCGTGTGTTCGGAATTCGCCTCATCACTGATCTTGTATCAGATGCCGCGGACGGTGCGAATCGACTTGTTGTCATAACCTTCATCTACCTTCGTGCGAGGGTGACGAACATACGTCTATTACATTGGTCGCTCCGTCGAAACTCTGGTCCAAACGTGGTCAATGATCATCATTAGTGACAGGACGCTGCCCGCATTTCACCACCAGCAACGCATTCTTTAGCCGTGAGCTCGATGCGCCGTCCTGCACGTCGGACCTGTTGAGAGTGCCGATCCGATTCCAGGTCGGCCAGACGGAAACGCTTGGGCGCTCAACCGAACCGCGTCTGAGCAACGCCTCAACCCGCGCCAGGAGTTCTACAAATGCGAAGGGCTTTGTTAGGCACTCGCCTGCTTCGGGATGTTCAACCTCATCAGCAACCGCGTCCGTTACAGTTCGCATCAAAATGGGCACGCGATGATTAGTGCGACGGACCCGCTGCAAAAATTCCGTCCCGCTGAGTCCGGCAGCATCAAACCGAGGACAATCAAGTCGTAGTCATATGTAGTTGCTAAAATCTAGTCTGTTCTGGCCGGCCGGCGCGGAATCAACCGCAAAGCCTTCGGCCGTAAGCCCGCGAACCATGAACCGCAAGACTTTTTCTTTATCATGGACGATTGGAATACGCGTAGAGACTGTCCCACCGTTGAACGTAGCATCAGAAGATTAATCTTAAAAGAAGCCAGAATTAAGTCCCATTCAGAATCGGTGATTCCTAGAATGGGTTTCATCTTCCGCGTGAGTAGCTGTCACGATCAGATCGGTCCGTATTTAGCGTGGTGAGCGTATGTAGTTGTTGAATGGTGCGCGCGGAGGGATCGCGACTTCGTAGTGGATCGGCTTCGTGCTTAGTGGGTTCCTGAGACTCTATGCGGAGAAGGTTACCTTCGGCCATCTTTGCAGCTTCTCTAAACTCCTTCCGATCTGTACTGAAGAAAGGCAAGGTATCAGCGTACTTGCTGAGCTCGGCGATCTGTTCGCGGCCAAGCGTTGGCGCTACAGTCTTCTCGCGTACTCCAGCGGCACGATAGAGGTCGTTCGCAACCCTGTCTCTGATGACACTGTAATCACGAGCATCTCGAGACTGGGAATGAGCCATTCTTAGCTGGTCCGCCCTGGCGTCGGCGATAGCTTGTCGCTCGCGCTTCTTCTCAGGGGAGTCTGTGAAATGCCTGATGAGCGTTTCGAGTGCGCCCTTCGGCTCAACCTCCCTGACACTCGTGGTGTACGTCAGTCCTTGGGCATCGGTAACTGGAGCCTGACGATAGTCGCCGTACTCAATCGTCGCTTTGAGTCGATCGGCAGCCTTGAGCATCTCCATCCTGGCCATTAAAGCCTTGCCCTTCACTTCAGACAAAGTTGACGGAGTTGGATTAGCCAGCAGCCTGGCTTTGACTTGGTGATACACAAATTCGAGCAGCTTGGCGTCCTTATTACGATTGGCAATCACGCTCATTTTGGCCAACTCGGATCTTTCAAAGACCGGTAGGGGCATCTCCCTCCCCTGTTGAACACGGGCTTTCTCGGCGTGCTCGACAAGCGTCGAAGCGGTCTCGTACTTGAGCTGGGACGCCGTCAGGTTGTTCCGAGCAGGCCGCTCTGCAGAAACGATCTGCTTCTGTATGTCCTTCTTGGTTTCCTGCAAAAACTCAATCCTGAGTTGAATCGCCTCTCTCTTGGTCGGGCGCAGAAAGTTGTAGAGCTTGAACTTATCCTCAGTCTCGGTTTTTATGCTTTGTTCGACCTCCCTGAGTGAGACCTTCCCAAATCCTTCGACGTGAAACTTCCAGAAGTGCCTTCGAGTCTGGAACGCATCAACTTTGGCCTGGGCATCCTTCTGTTCAGCGCCAGCGAAGACCCGTGTGGCCTGAAGCCGGGCGGCCGCCCGGTCGTCGTTGACCGCCACGTCGCGCGTCTTCGCACACTCTTTCAACTGCTTCCATTCTTCCGTTGTGTAAACGACGTGTGGCGGTTTTTCCCTACCCCTCTCGCTTCTAGCTGCAAGCGTTTTCTCCAGAGCGACTGCAAATTCGTTAGCGGTCCTGGCAGCCCACCAGACCTGCTTAGCCGTAGCTTCAGTTCTGATAAGGTGAGCAAGTTCCTCGCGAGCGACTTCCGCCTTGGCTAGCAATCGACCGGTTTCCTTCTCTGATCCCGGCCGCATCACCGGCTGAGCTTCTGGACGAGCATTGAGTTGTTTGCCCTGGTCCCTGGCATGAGATCTCTGCGCTGAGAGTCGTTGCTCGGCCAATCGCTCCCTGCGATCGTTGTCTCGTTCCGGCTTGGGTGGTATCGGTTCGCCTTTTCGATAAGCTTCGGCTGCCGCGATCTTCCACTGCCTGGTTTCCTCTTTCTTACGAAGATGCTGAACATAAACACTTCGCTCGCCGGCAAATTCGGAGTATATCTTTGCCCATTTCTCGTCGATCGAGGTGTACTCATTCTTGGCTAGATATATCTTCCTTCCGTCAATCTGGCGCGCGTGAAGGTACAGGTGTACGTGAGGGTGCTCGGTATCTCGGTGGATAGCTCCGAACGAAATGGCCTTAGGAAAGGTTTCTTTCAGGAACTCGTTCGTGAGGTCGCGAATCTGCGAATTGGCAGCTGGTACGTCGAATGACAGGATGACTCGGTAGTGAGTCCTTCCGCCCTTCGCCTTTTCAAACTGTTCCATCGAGCCGAAATACGCGCGCAGTTTTCCCGTCTTTTCCTCGAGTCTGTTGCGACGACTTAGTGAGGTTATGCCAGCGGTGATCTTGTTGTGGCGAGCCCAGTCGCGTTCGGAAACCTGCCCAAGAACGCGCGATGATTTGCCTTCTTCTGTGCCATAGTGGTCTCCAGTGAGGTAGCTTGGCGCGTTCCAGGTCCACACCGGATCAGTGTCACTAGTTCGCTCGGCCTCCTGAAGAGCATGATAACCAAAGTTCTCATCTAACGCGGAAGCCACCGTCAGCTCGTGGTCGTTTAGTTCGAGTTGAATCGCACGATTGGGCTCTCCATTCGGCTCCAGAGCTGAGTAGCGTGTGATGTATGAGGCGTGAGCCGCCCCTGCTCCCGACGTTCCAACTCGGAATTTTGCAAAAGCTTCCGCCATATTTGATCTATTTTCCCAACTACTGTATCCAAAGCCGCCGCAACTCATTCAGAGCATCGGCGGCAGTTAAAAGCGCAGCTTGTATCGCTTCGGAAGTGATGCTGCCTCGTTGCGAGTTGAGTTGCCGGGCAATTTGATTAAGGTTATTTCCGACTCTTGCTACCTCGTTGATGGCCCAGCTTCGTTGAAACAAAACCGTTTCGGTATGCTCCTTCTCTTCAAATGTCAGCGGTCTTTCTATCAGTGCGTTCTCGATCAAGTAACGTGAAATAGAGAGTCCAGCCTGCTTAGCGCGTTCACTTATGCGGCGATGCTCATCCGCTGTAAGCCGGACTCTCGTCGTTTTGGGATAGAGTTTTCGTCCCGCCATTGATGGTAATTTGAGGTGTCCTTTGACCTCGTGCATTCGCGGTGCCGCGAATGCGTATCCCGCCTTACTCTCTGTTCTTTCGCCTTCGTTTCCGTTCGTTCTTGCACTTGTTTTCCTTCGCTGAGTTTAGTGTTGTGCGGGAGTTATTTCGTGCGACTATCTGAGCGCTGATGGAGGTTTTGGACCGGCTCAAGAGCCCATTGAGGAGTCTGAGTCAGGTGATGAAAGCCGGTTGTACGCTGAATGTGTCGAGCTTTAGGTACTAGCGCGCAGAATGACGAGTCATTAACCAGCAAAAGGAACCGGAGCTGGGCGCGCATTTCATACTCTGGAATCGCTTGTCTCAAGCACTGAACGATGCGAAGCACGCGCTGAATCCAGGCACAAGGATTGAGTTCCGGGACATGAACGCTCCACACGCGACCCGGAAATTGCTTTCGATAGACGCGCGCAGAGGCGGTTTTGCCGAGCGAATTCAACTCTCTACTGGGGGCTTTGAAAGCAGAATTCTTGCGGTCACAGGTCCTCGGTCGGAACCCTTTAAGGGCGTAGCCGGTCAAAATTGGCCTGCGGAACTTTGTGCGAAGATCGCCGAAGGCAGTGCAGCACTCTGAATTGTACGGAGCATGGGGCGCGCTATAGGCAGACCCTTTAAGCGTTCTTGAGTGCCCACAGGTCGACGCAGGCTCGCAAGAGCTTGCCTTTCGTTTAAGCGCTCTGCGAACTGTTGGATGGAAGGGTGAGTTCATCAGCTAGTCTCCCGCCGATTGCGCGGCCGGCGCTTTAGGTCGCGGCGTAGCATTTTCAAGACCCTCTTTCCACCTCTGGAAGCCCCGATCGAGCTTGAATAGTTCCGACAGTGCTACTCCTATAACTTCCCCCTCGGTAGGCTTCTCCCCTGCCGCCGATTCAACGTAGCTGATATAGCGCGCAAGTTCTTCAACCTGGCGCGTGTTCACATCGCACTTTAGAGATTGAAACCGCTGCACGCTGACCAGCGGATAGTTGGTGTCCTGTAGATTGTTTGCTCGCTTGCTCATGGTTTTCTCCTGGCTATTGTTTGGTTGTCGCCATTGCCCGACGTAAGTGTCGTAGCTGCTTCCTCACAGTGTCTTCGGCTAGACCCAGCCTTTCGGCCGCAGCGGTTCTATCCGGGTACTGAGCGATTGCCGTTTGAAGCAGCTCGAGTTTCACTCGCCTAAGATATGTCGCCATAGTCTCGCGGTCCGAGAATTCCAGTATCGACACAGGCAGGGAGAGTTTAAATCCCAGTCCTATCTCGGGTCCGCTTGGATCGTTTTCAGTTGGGCCCAGAGTTGCGCCAATTGCGGTCTTGATATCGTTGGCGGTGATGGTTGATCCGTGATCGTGGACGATCAAACGACTGATCACATTTTCGAGCTCTCGAACGTTTCCGGGCCAGTCGTAGCTCGTGAGCAGTTTCATCGCGTTTTGGTCGATCCTAAGGGCCTCCTTGCGATCTGCTTGCGCGCGAAATTTGTCCAGAAAGTGTTCAGCCAATAGCGGTATATCTTCACGCCGTTCCCTGAGAGCCGGCACCTCTATTTGTAGAGTGGAGATCCTATAGTAGAGGTCTTGCCTGAATTGGCCGGCGCTTATCATCCCCTTCAAATCTCGGTTTGTAGCGGCGATCAGCCGGACATCGACTTTGGTTGACTTCGTAGCCCCTACTCGGACTACCTCTTTCTCCTGGAGCGCTCTGAGGAGTTTGACCTGCATAGTTAGAGGCATTTCACCTATTTCGTCGAGGAAGATGGTGCCGCCGTGGGCAGCCTCGAAGATTCCGGGTCTGTCGGAGGAAGCGCCGGTGAAGGATCCCTTCTGATGGCCAAACAGATGGGCTTCCAGGAGTCCGTCTGGTATAGCACCGCAGTTGACGGGCAGAAACGGCCCATTGAACCGCTTCGAGTTGCTTAGTATGGAGCGAGCTAAGAGTTCCTTACCAGTACCGGACTCTCCTCGAATAAGAACGGTGAAGTCGTGGGGAGCGACTTTGAGTATAGTGCTGGTCATTGCGCGCAACGGCACGGACCGTCCCACGATTCCATCGAATTGCTTTTTGCTCTCCATAGTTTCCCGATGGCCTTCACGCTTTTAGCTTTCGCTATCTACGCGAGTTCAGCCGCGCACTGTGGACGGCTAGTTGAGCACATCGAAGTCTTCATTGCTGTATGGGCAAAAACTGTGCACGCAGATATTACATAAACCAAAGCTCTAGTTCAAGTGCAACTTATAGTTTTTGGCTAGGCATAAACTGGTTGATCGCTGTTTTGTGTTGCGGGATCGCGTGGGCTGGTCGTATACTTCGGAGAAATCTGGTTTGCGGTAACGCAGATGAGAGAATTGATCTATCGAAGGAGGAGGAGCCGAAATGGCTAGGCCAAAACTACCAACTGAGCAGCGAAGGCGTCTCACGATGACAGTGAGGATCAGACAAGATCTGGATGAGGGATTTGCGGCTGTTGCGCTCCTTCGGGGAACGACAAAGAGCGGACTCGTGAGCCAATACGCAGCAGAGCAAATCAGAGCGGAACAAGAGCGTGACCAGTCCCGTTTTGACACCGCCCTGAAAGAGATTAAGTCTCAGAGGAAGTCACAGCGGAAAGCGACGCCGTCGCGCTCGCGATCCTAAGGGACAATCCTACGAGTCGCGAGTGGCTATGACCCATACCTTAGGATTGTAAACACAATCGCAAACAATAAACGTATAGACAAAAACAATGCAACTGCTATAATAGCGGTAGGATCTCTCGAATAAGGCAGCGACCTTCGCGGAGTCCGCCGACGGTGATCATGAGTAGCAGAAAACAATGGACGAACGATCTTTCGCAGCTAGGAGAAACTGTTGCCAAGAGAAGCTCCAAGTTTGCCGACAAAGTACGAGATCGGCTGTTGACGGACAGGGATGTGTGCGCGCTAACAGGACTTGATCGAGTTACGCTCTATAGGCTTAGGAATGCGAATAGAATCGGCTTTTACAAATTCGGCAAGGTTATCCGATATAGTCCGGAGCATGTACGTGAATTCCTCGAGCGACACGAGAGACACCCCAAATCTCGTCGGTGATACCGACCCATGAGACCCTTCTGACTGGTTTTTGATTCCAGCACCAATCTGTTAGTGAAACAAATAAGCATGGCCGTCGGCCTATGCATAGCAGCACGGTTAGCGATCACCGAATTCAGGACAGCCGATCCTTTCCATCCCGCTTTGGAGTTGTCTGTTTGGACTTCGGACGGCGCTGTCTCTTAACGTTCGGACGTCTCGGAGAAAAGAGCAGATTCTCCAGCCGCTCTGTTGCCTCCTGCTGCAATGAAGGCAAGACGTGCGAGTAGATATCCATCGTCATGGCTGTGCTGGAGTGTCCGAGTCGTTCGGCGACAACCTTCGGGTTAGTTCCTTCGGTCAGCAGTAATGTAGCGCACGAATGTCGAAGATCATAAAGTCTGATCGTTGTCGGCAGCTTGGCGCGTTTGAGCACCGCCTTGAAGTTGCGACGAGAAAGATTCCTATCCAACAACGGGCCGCCATCGCCAGTAACAAACAACAAGTCAAAATCCCGCCAGTCAGTACCAGCTTTGAGCCGAACTGTTTCTTGTTCAAGCTTGTAGTCGCTTAGGGCGCGCACGATTGAAGGAGGCAGCGGAACGGCGCGCCGACTGCGAGCCGTCTTTGGTTCATCGAAGTACCAGCCGCCGCCGCTGCGGTTCCAAGAAAGAGTCCGCTGAATTGTTAGTAGTCCTCGATCCAGGTCGACATCTTTCCACTGCAAGGCGAGATACTCCTCTGGTCGCATCCCGGTCGCTAGAGCAAGATTGAAAACCAATCCCCTGGCATCATCTGCAGCAGCCGTTATGAACCGGGTCGCTTCGTCTGGCGATAACGCTTTCATCTCTTTCCGCTCTCGTTTGGGCAGATCGATAAAAGTAGCCGGGTTCTTAGAGAGCAGGCCCCATTTGATCGCCTGCTTAAATGCGGAGTTCAGGACCGCATGGGTATAACGGACCGTGCGAGGTGACAGACCGCGCTCTAGCATCTTTGAATAAAGTGCCTGAATGTCGAGCGGGCGAATCTCAGAAAGCTTCTTCTTGCCGATGTTTGTCAGCGGTTTTACTTTCGGACGTTTCTTCTTCCCGTTGTTAGAACTTGTATCAGTCGTGTTTGATGAAGCGTCAGAGCCATTCGTGTTCTGCTTCTTACCCTGGATGTAGCGTTGAAGAAGTTCTGTATAGTCCGCATACGTTCGCAGAGCAACGCGTCGCTTTACAATGTTAGCCAACCACTTATCGAGATAATCATTGAGCGTGGTCCCGTTACCTTCGATGATCGTCTCAGGGGATTCCTCCATCTCTTGGAGCAGTTGCTTCAACATCGGATCTTTGGCTTCGGTTTTGTTGCGCGCTCGCCATTTGTTTCCAGTTTCATCCGTGTAAGTGGACCGCTTGACGTTCCGTCGCTTGCCGGATTCGTCTGTAAATGTGGCTCTTGCCCACCAGCAACCGCTGCGATCCTTAAACACGTATCCGGTTCTCATCTTCGCCATCCCGGACCTCTCCTCCTTTTCACTTCAACGAGTACCGCATCAAATTTTACGGACACATTGCGGACACATTGAAGAGTACCATGAGGTTATGCACTGCTACAATGGGAATCGACAAAAACAGGCTTAATTATGTGGATGCAGGAGTTTTGTTACTTTGGGCAATAATGTGCAACAGTAGGAAACTAGGCCTGTCGCGGACTCTTAATCAGCGGGTCGGAGGTTCGAGCCCTCCACGGCTCATTTTGGATACTAGCACTTAGGGCTACCGAAACGGTAGCCCTTTCTTCCGTCTACAGGTTCGTCTACAGGTACATCAAACGTCTGCGGACAACAGGCCAGCAAATAAATCACCGATAGGCTCGATGTCGTCTGATTAAGCCAGCGCGGCTGCCTATTATGTTGCGAGGCATCTATCATACGGAGCTTGAAACGAATGGAGATGCATTGAGCTGTCGGCCACGCGCCTGCTAGTTAGCGATGGGTCACCAAACCATTTGAAGAATAGTGATCCAATGTGGTTGGATTTGATCTGGTACTCTAGTCTGAGCAACAGGATAGAGGTGACAGAAATCTGAAGATATGCGTCGCTTTCGAATCATCATAGTAGGTCTTCCTCTGCTTTTACTCGCCGGCTTTGGCGTGCTGAAGCACGGCATTCTCGCCAAGCATCAGGCCACGCAAGCTCAACGGTTCGTTGCTAACGCAATGCAAGGTGACTTGACCGGCGTTGGCGCTCTCCTCGCCGAGGGTATTGACCCCGACGTCAGCGTTCAGTTTGGGGGGCACCCGTTAGGTTCCTGGGATGGCACTGCATTGATTGCGGGAGTATGGGGTGGTCATGCCGATATCGTGCGCCTGTTGTTGACCAAAGGCGCCAACGTGGACTTGAGAGGAAGAGGGTATGTGGCTGGCGTGATTGGTGAGCATTTCCGAACTGGAAGCTTACCTGACAAAGGCTTTCTCTATGGCGGCTGTGGTAATGCCTACCAGAGTGCAGTATGGCAAGGAGCCGACAGTGATAAGCTCGGAGTGACTGCGCTGATGCTTGCTGCGTTCAAGGGTGATTGGGAAATCGTCGACACCCTTCTCGCTCATCAAGCGTCTGTGGATGCACGGGCAATAGACGGCGAGACAGCCTTGATGCTTGCTGCCATGCGAGGGCATTGGAACATCATAGCAGCCCTACTTGACGCAGGTGCTGACGTAAATGCCAAAGCTGAGCGCAATCAGACTGCCTTTATACTGGCTGCGTGGAATCACATTGCGGGGGAACCCAGGGTGGACGGCACAGCAACCGATGACCACAAGGAGGTGCTTCAAAGGTTGATAGCCGCTGGAGCTGACGTGAACGGCGAGACGAACGACGGGGACACAGCTTTGATGGGAGCCTCTTCGCTCGATCTATCGTCCGAGCTCGTTCGCTTCTTACTCGACAATGGAGCGCAGATTCGCGCCAAGAATAAGAAGGGACAAACAGCCCTCACATACGCAGCAAAACACCGCGATCCCCAGACCGTTGGAATTCTTCTATCGGCTGGTGCTCCGCCCGATGACCCGGACACTGTCGGGCGAACCGCTCTCAGCTACTCGGCTGAGTCATATTCTGAGAAGGTAGCGGAGTCCCTGATTGATGCAGGCGCGCGGGTTGACGCAAAGGACCGCGACGGGGTCACCCCATTGATGTATGCGACGAAGCAGATCAACAATACTCAAACAGTTCGGTTGTTGTTGAATCGCGGAGCCGACGTGAATGCAACGGATCACCGCGGACGAACCCCGCTTATGTATTCCCTGACTCTCCATAGCCCCGAGAGTACAAAACTGATGTTGAGTCGAGGGGCGGACATCAATGCTTGTGATGCGAGCGGTTCAACAACCTTGATGCTTGCGGCCACAGATGAGTACTACCCTGACATTGTGCAGATGTTGATCTCTTATGGCGCCGATCTGGATGCCAAAAACAAAAGGGGGGAGCCAGCCATTCGGTTTGCAGCCATTAATACTCCGCATTGGAAGTTAGACGATCCACAATACACTTTCTTTCATCTGAAGAAGGCCGGCGCAGTTGTCGATCCCGACACTGCTTTGATTATTGCAGCACGCACCGGTCAGACGGAAACGGTGAGACAGATGCTGAACTCGGGTGCCGATGCAAACACACGGGGCGTCGACGATGCCACAATCTTGATCTATGCAGCCCGCGAGGGAAAGACCGACGTGGCCCGAGTGCTGCTGGAGTATGGCGCTGACGTCGACGCAAGAGACGAACGGAGCGAAACGGCTCTGATTGGAGCGGCACGTAATAATTGCTCTGAAGTTGTAGAATTGCTGCTCGAAAGTGGAGCAACAATTGACACACAGTCGAACAAGGGCGAGACGGCGCTAATCGTTGCGGCAAGGAGGGGAGCACTGGCGTCAGCAAGAATTCTTCTGACGAAACATGCACGACTAGATCTCGAGACTGCGCGCGGTGACACAGCTCTGAAAGAGGCCGGCTATGCCGGTGAAGCAATGATTCAGTTACTGAAGGATGCCGGCGCAACTCGGTAGGTTTCGCGAAGGTTGAAGGGCTGATAGCACCACCTTCGCTCTTCGTTGTGTGGCGCCGCGTTTTGAGTTCTCTCTCCCACAATACGAATCACCATCCTGGAAACCTACAGGGATCGCGGTACAAACACTACTATAATCGCGCCAAAAGGAACCCCCTTTTTGGCGCGAATAGGGATAATCGCGCCAGATATGATAGACTTCAATGGCGCGAAAAGAGCAAATCGCGCCAATTCGACTCCTCCAGTATGCCTAAAAAGCTGCCAGATAAGATTGACGATAAATTGCTGGGTCATATAAAGGATGCCGGCACGGGGATTGGGATCGATGCCCTCAACCGTGTGCTCGGCAGAGAAGTCAGCCGACGGTCGCTCCAACGTCGGCTATCGGAGCTTGTCGCGGCGGGCCTTGTGATCTCCGAGGGAAAGGGCCGATCAACGCGCTACATTCTTCTACCGCCGGCAGCTGAGGTTAAAAAAGAGGAGGAGTCCTTTGCTTTCTCGCCCTCAGGACTCGCGGTCCGGCGATCAGTGCGGAGACCTCTGAGCGAACGCACTCCGGTTGGCTACAATCGCGAATTCCTGGACAAGTACAGACCCAACGAAAGTAGCTATCTGACGTCCGAAACGATTGCACATCTCAATCGCATTGGCCGCACGCCCGACGCCGAAAGGCCGGCGGGTACCTACGCGCGACACATTCTGGACCGATTGCTTGTCGACCTATCCTGGGCGTCGTCACAACTCGAAGGCAATACGTATTCACTGCTCGACACGAAGCGCCTCATCGAACTGGGCCAGGCAGCCGAGGGCAAAGATGCAGCCGAAACCCAGATGATCCTGAATCACAAGGCGGCCATAGAGTTCCTGGTAGAATCCGGCGACGAACTGGCCTTCAATCGCCAAACGATTCTCAACCTCCATGCGCTGCTCTCGGACAACCTGCTGGCAGACCCTGGCGCGAGCGGTCGATTGCGACGCATCGGCGTTGGTATTAACGACTCGGTCTATCACCCTCTTGAAGTGCCGCAGCTAATCGAGGAGTGTTTTCAGCAGGTCGTGGATACAGCCGCTACCATCGGTGAGCCGTTCGAGCAGTCGTTCTTTGCGATGGTGCATCTGCCGTACCTGCAGCCGTTCGAGGATGTAAACAAACGCGTCTCGCGACTGGCGGCAAACATCCCACTCGTCCGCAACAATCTGTGCCCTCTTTCATTCGTGGATGTCTCGGAACGCGCGTACGTCGACGGCCTACTAGGCGTCTACGAACTGAATCGCGTTGAGTTGTTGATCGATGTATTCGTGTGGGCGTATGAGCGCTCGTGCCAGCGCTACGTCGCCATCAGTCAATCCCTGGGGCAACCCGACAAATTTAGGTTGAGATTCCGTAATGAACTCACTGAAGTGGTGGGCCACATAGTGCGGAGTCTTGCGCGACCAACAGTAGAAGAAGTCACCGCAGCCGCAGCGGACCACGTTCCGCCGGACCACTTGGATGATTTCGTTCGCATGGCAGTTAGAGAACTAGAGAACTTGCACGAAGGCAATTATGCTCGCTTCCGGTTGCGGCCATCAGAGTACCAAGCCTGGCTGGCGGCTGTTCGCGGCGCACCTTGATACCAATCGCCGTTGTGGCGAGTGCCACCAAGTCGAGGCCTCCCACCACGGCTATCTATCGTTGTGATTGCTGAACCTGAACGATATTCTGTAACATCGCTCGTCGGTAATCACTTATTCGCGAGGATCAGGCGAGGTATCAAGTATGACTAGGTCTGTAGCCCTTTTGACTGTTGTTCTTCTGCTAATTAATAGTGCGATCGCACAAACACCGAAAACTGATCGCGAGTTGGCTGGGCTTAAGGGCAAGGTGCGATCGGTAATTGCTCAGCACGCAAAGTTGGCCGAAGATGGAAAATCGCTAAGCGGACCTCAGCAGCTCTCCTACAACGAGGGCTACGACGAGGAAGGCAATCTGTCGGAACGGGAATCCTTTGACTACAGAGGCAATATCAGTCAGAAGGATGTGTACTTAGTTATTGATGGAGACAAGGCTGTCAAAAGCCAGTACTTCCATCACGACTATGACCCACCGCCGGCGATGGCTCCTCCAGGTGAAGAGGCAAAAGCGCGTGATCCGCGGTACAGCCTCAAATTCAAGTACAAATATGATCACAACACGATTGAGCGCATTACTTATTACAACGACGGAACTCAAGGCACCCGTTCTGTCTCCACCTACGAAAGTGCGAAAAGGGTCAAGCAGGAAACATACGATCGCGAGGGCAAACTGAATTTCACAAGCGTTTCGGTCTACGGCGAAAGAGGAGAGGAACTAGAGAGCACTTACTACCTTAAAGGGAGCGTTAGTGACAGGAACAAGTACACCGACTACGAGATTGATCTCAGAGGCAACTGGATCAGGCGAACGATGTGGCTCAGCAAGCGAGATAATCCAACGTTAAAGTCGTACGAGACGCAATCGCGAACGATCACCTACTTCGACGACAAGGCCTCGGAAGCAATGAGAAAGAACACCCCGCCGAGCGGTGATCGCCCGTTGGTCATCCGGGTGAATACGGGCGCACTTGCTGACAGGGCGATCAAGAAGATCGATCCCGTTCTGCCTCCGGAAGCCAAAGGGATGAAGGGAGAAGTGCTGATCGAAGTGAGCGTGGACGAACAAGGCAATGTTGCTTCGGTTGAGGGCGTGACAGGTAATCGCGTTCTGATTGACGCCGCCATCGCAGCGGTTCGTCAGTGGAGATTTGATCCTACCAAACTCAGTGGCAAACCAGTTCGAGTAATTGGTAGGCTGCGCTTTAAATTTTGACAGGTAACGAGGGTCCGCACCGTAGTCTCGTTCGATAGTAATCGTCGCTCACTCATTTGGAACTCAGCTCCACGCTCGGGGTCGGTAGCTAGATTTGCTCGTTTCGCTCTTTAATTTTCCTTTCCAGCGCTCACCTACCACGCGTATAGCTATCGCGATCAATGTGACGCACGGACCTCGATTCGGATGCTTCTCTGGTCCGAGAGGCCTGGTCAATAATTCGCTGTTGTTCCTCTTGTCGCGCGGCCTCTCCCGCCTCTCGGTCACGGATTAACTGTTCAGCTTGACGTGCGGCATCGGTAAAGTCACGGCTCGCGTAACTGAGCGGGGGCTGCTTCTCCGCATAATCTCGCAACTCAGCAATTTGCTGAGAATCCAAATCAGGCTTGATTTGTTTGGGCAAGATGTCGCTTTGAGGTCTTCATCGTTCGGCTCCCCTTCAAGTAGCACCGTCACCGTCCCTTAGCTGAGGTTGCAGTACGCTAGCGAGCCACGCTCTCCTGCACCTGACCTTGTTCAAGCTCCTCAAACTGATTTATACGAACATTGCCCTCCGGGAAGTGAGCGATGATTTCTAGCTGCCCACCCATTGCCTCGATATACCGGCGTAGAGTACTAACGTACATATCAGCACGCCGCTCTAGTTTGGAGACCGCCGGTTGTTCGAGGTTTAGCTGCTCCGCCAAAGCGCCTTGTGTTAGCTCACGAGCGTTGCGAAGCTCGTGAAGCGCCATATCCTTCATCATTGACGCGGTCTTCTCGCGGGCTCGCGCCTGTGCTTCTGGAGACAGGCGCTCTCTAAGAGCCTTGAATGACTTAGCCATCTTTTGATCCCTCCTTCTTTATCGCTACCAAGTGCTGGTCGTAGATCCTATCCGCAATGGGGACGTATCGGTCATACCATCCGTCGTCTCCGGTCTTGTCGCCGCCGATCAGTAACATTGCCGTTCGGCGAGGATCGAACGCATAAAGAACGCGATACGGACGGCCCTTATGTTGAACGCGAAGCTCACGCATGGCTCCGTGCTTGGAGCTCTGAATGCCCGAACTATGCGGGTAAGGAAGCCTCGGTCCATTTCTTCCAGCAGTCCGACTGACGCGGCGATGTCCTCTTGTTCTTCTTCTGCGAGGCTGCTCCACCACTCTTCGAATTCATCAGTGTACTCGACCTCCCACGCCTTGGACTAATATTACTTCTATGGAATATTCCAGTCAAGGAATAGTTGGCAATAAAGCTGGCGGCTTTCTGATCCCGACGGCACTCGACGCGCGGGTCTAACCGAGCTGATTGTCTAAGCGGAGCTGTCTAATCGCGCCAAAAGAACCTGCGTCTTATGGCGCGAATCGCCCTAATCGCGCCAAATCGAGGTAATCGAATCAGCGCAAGCCAAGCCAACGGGAGCATCTTTTTGTAGGACTTACCTGCCCCGCGAGTAAGTATCTCGATCGGATCGATTCGCATCTCGCGAAGGTGATTGCTCTCTAGAACGTGCGGACAAATCGGCGCGAGCTTGTTCCGCTTGTCGCGCGGCCTCTCCCGCCTCTCGGTCACGGATTAACTGTTCAGCTTGACGTGCGGCATCGGTAAAGTCACGGCTCGCGTAACTGAGCGGGGGCTGCTTCTCCGCATAATCTCGCAACTCAGCAATTTGCTGAGAATCCAAATCAGGCTTGATTTGTTTGGGCAAGACTCCAGCCGCTCGGCAATGGTCGCCGAGGATCTTATTCACAACCGAGTAGTAGTCCCTTGCCGACATGCATTGTTCTTCAGCCCTTGCTAACTGTTGTCTGAGAGTATCGGTAAGTTCTTTTTGTTCTCTCCTTTGCTCAGCACTATCGGTGAAGTGCCTGATGATCGTCTCCAGCGCGCTTCTGGGAGTGACTTCTCGAACACTTTTGGTGTAGTTGCGCCCGTGAGAATCTTTGAGCGGAAGCTGGCGAAACTCGCCAAACTGAATTGCATTTGCCAATCGTTCCCCTTGTCTGATCATCTCCATCTCAGCCATGACTGCGGAGCCCTTGATTCTTGAGAGCGCTTCCGGGCTCGGATTGGCGAGCACCCTGTCCTTTACCTGTTCATAGACATAGCGCAAAAGATGGGCGTCCGTGTTGTCCACGGCGATGTCGTTTATCCTGGATAGCTCATCCTTATGGTGAATGGCCGCCGGCATTGCTTTGCCTTCGTTGGCTCGGCTATTAGCAATCTCGTCGGATTGACTACGAGCAACTTGATATCGTGTCTCCGCTGCTCCAACGTTTCGGTCGAGGCTGATTTCCTTCGCCGCCAGTGCCTTCTGCAGGTCCTTCTTCACGTCCTGCAGATACTCGATTTCTCCCTGGAGTTGTTCTCGCTTGCTTGGTCTTAGGAAGTTGTAGAGCTTGAGTTGCTCCTCTCGCTTGGACTTTAATGCTTGTTCGACTTCCTTGAGCGACAGCTTTTTATCCCACCCCTCGACCTCGAACTTCCAAAAGTGGCGTGACGCATGGAAAGCCTCAGCTTTTTCGTGTGCGTCCTTCATCTCGGCGCCCGCCAGCACGCAAGTCGCTTGAAGTCGCGCAGCGGCTCGATCGTCCTTAACTGGTAGAACTTTTGATGCTCGGTATTCCTTTAGTTGCTTCCACTCTTCCGTTGTGTAGACGACCTGTGGCGGATTTTCGCGCCCCATCTCCGCTCTTGTCGCGAGAGTTTTGTCCAAGGCTGCAGAGAGATCATGGGCGATCCTCGCCGAGGATTTGATTTCAGCCTCCGGTGCGTCAGTTCGAATCAGGTGGGCGAGCTGTTCTCGGGCAACTTCCGTCCTGGCTAGTAGGCGACTGGTTTGCTTCTCTGATGCCCGCCGAATTACAGGCTCAGCCTGCTTGGGCGACTCGAACCGTTTGCCCTTATCCCTGGCATCGGACCTCTGAGCCGCTAGTCTCTGCTCAGCCAAGGTCTCCCTCCGGTCGTTGTCTCTCTCGGGCTTGGGTGGAATTGGTTCGCCTCTTCGGTACGCTTCAGCCGCCGCGATCTTCCACTGTTTGGTCTCCTCTTTCTTTCTCAAATACTCGACGTGCGCGCTCTTGTCGCCGGCGAAATCGGTGTAGATCCTGGACCACTTCTCGTCGATGGTTTTGAACTCGTTGTTCTTTAGCTGGATTCGCCGGCCATCGGTCTGCCGGGAATTCAGGTATAGGTGTACGTGTGGGTGGTCAGTATCCCGGTGGATAGCGCCGAACGCGATCGCCTTCGGAAATGCCTGCTCAAGGAAGTTATTTGTCAGATCTCTGATATGATGGTTGGTCGCCGGTACATCAAACGAGAGGATTATCCGGTAGTGGGTTCGCCCTCCTTTCCTTCTTTCGTAGTCCTCAAGTGACCCGAAATAGAGCCTGAGATTCTCGGTTTTCTCCTTAAGGGCGAGCTTCTCTGGAGCGTCCGATTGGCTTAACTCAACGCTTCTTCCATATGTGTCGCCGGTCAAAAAGGCTGGGGCGTTCCAGGTCCAGACGGGATCGGCATCGCGTTGACCGCCGCCCCGATGCTCCCTCTCAGCGTCCAAAGATCGATGATCCAGATTATCTTTTAGTGTTTCAGTGACGCTCGGCTCTGTCTTTTCAGTCTGGTCCTGAGTCAGCAATGATAGTTGTTCGTAGCGCTCTTCCGCGTTAGTTCTTGCCCGATTTCTAGCCTCGGGATCGAGTGCGGACATTCGTGTTATGTAGGACGCGTGCCCGGCGCCGCAGCCGCTTCTACCTACACTCACCTTTGCGATTGGACTTGACGTTGTCACTTCAATTCCTCAAGAGGGCTTGGCCAGTCTGCTCACGGCTTACTGCGCTGCCACTGCCACAATATTTCAATCCTTTCGAGCGCGGCTTTGACCTGATCGAGCGACTTTTCGATTTCCCTGGAGCTGAGTGCTCCCCGTTGAGCGTTCAATTGTCTGGCAATTTGATTGAGGT